>JBKJMZ010000126.1:0-3306 GCA_046596255.1 Ferruginibacter sp.
ACGGATGGCTGTGGGAGCTGTGTATAAAATATTCACTTTGTATTTGTCAATGATATCCCAGAATCTTCCTGCATCGGGCCAGGTAGGGATACCCTCGAACATGAGACTGGTGGCCCCTGCACTTAAAGGCCCGTAAATAATATAACTGTGACCTGTTATCCAGCCTACATCAGCCGTACAAAAGAAAATGTCGCCGGGCTGGTATTGAAACACATTTACAAAAGTATAGTTCGTCCATACCATGTAACCTGCACTGCTGTGTACAACACCTTTTGGTTTGCCGGTGCTGCCAGAAGTGTATAAAATAAACAAAGGATCTTCAGCATCCATTTCAACAGCCCCTCCTAAATCCTCCCCCGGGGGGAGGACTTTTGACCCTGATGATTCAGAAGTAGTTTTCCCTGCATCAGGCGTGCTATCCAATTTTTCTTTTATTCTTTGAAGAACTGATTCAATGTTATGGCTTACTTCTTCATTGGAAAATCTTAATTCGGTATAGCCTGAATCTGAAAAAAACTCAGTTCTGGCCTTATCATATGCAGCCTGTTCCGGGGAATTGTGATAACCTCCATCGACCTCGATCACCAGCATTTTTTTCAAACAGATAAAATCAACAATGAACTCATCAATTATATGTTGGCGTCTTATATGGTGTCCTGTTTTATTTGTTCGTAAGTACTCCCATAAAATTTTTTCTTCAGCAGTGGGATTATCCTTCAGCTCCTTACTGAATTCCTTAAACATTTTATAGGTCACATTTCCTGCTGTTTCCCTGAACCTCGCAGAGTCCAGTTCCTTCCCCCGGGGAAGGTTAGGATGGGCCGCTTCCAGTTGCGATTCTGCAAATTCCATTTCATCCTCCCACCAAACGTCTCTTCCTTTTAACATACTCACTGGTGTTCTTGTCCGGGTATAAACAATCACACGCTTTACCGTTTTGTTGCCGATAAGGGCATCATCAATGATACTTTTAAGAGGAATATCCTTAGCGCCGCGGTATGCGCCATCGCAGGTAACAATGAATTCAACGGCTGCATCTTCAAGCCGGTCGGCAATACTTTGTGCACTAAAGCCACCAAAGACCACACTATGTATAGCGCCAATTCTTGCACAGCCCAGAACCGCATAAGCCAGCTCGGGTACCATACCCATATAAATGCAGACGCGGTCGCCTTTTTTAACACCATTATTTTTAAGCACCTGTGCAAACTGGCAAACCCGTTTATGCAGGCGTGCATAGGTTACTGTTCTTGTTCTTTCTTCGGGGTTGTTGGGTTCCCAGATTATGGCGGGCTTATCGGCCATGGTTGCCAGGTGGCGGTCAATGCAATTTTCCGTGATGTTAAGTCTGGCACCTTTGAACCATTCCACTTTAGGTTCAGTAAAATTCCAATCCAGTACCTTATCCCATTTTTTACGCCATTGAAAATTTTCGGCAACGTTCCCGAAAAATTTTTCCGGGTCTTCAATACTTTTTTTGTAATCTTGGTAGTACTGTTCCAGGGAAGTTATCTGGTATGGATATGACATGTAGCTATTGATTTACGCAATGCCAATTTAATATATTATAGTTACTTCCCGATAATAAAATATTTAAAAACTGATCATGGCTGCTTCACCGGAAAAAGGAATAGGTAAAATAATTTTCTCCTCATCGTTGGGTACCTTAATTGAGTGGTACGATTTTTACATTTTTGGTATGCTGGCCAAAACCATATCCGTCCAATTCTTTCCCGAAGGAAATACCACAGCAGCTTTATTAAGTACACTCGCCATTTTTGCAGCCGGTTTTTTGGTGCGGCCATTTGGCGCACTTGTTTTTGGAAGGCTCGGCGATCTTGTCGGCAGAAAATATACCTTCTTATTAACGCTTGTTCTAATGGGGGGCTCTACTTTTTTGATCGGTCTTGTTCCCGGGTATAAAGCCATTGGTATTGCAGCGCCCATACTTGTTTTATTATTAAGATTGATACAAGGTCTTGCTCTTGGTGGAGAATATGGAGGGGCTGCAACCTACGTTGCAGAACATGCTCCTGCACACAGGCGTGGTTATTTTACAGCATGGATACAAACCACTGCAACGCTGGGTTTGTTTGTTGCATTGGGCATCATCCTGCTGGTTAAGACAAACATGAGCGAAGCTGCTTTTAATGCAGAATGGGGCGGATGGCGCTATCCTTTCTGGATATCCATTTTGCTGGTTGGCGTTTCTATCTATATCCGGGTAAAGATGAGTGAATCGCCTTTGTACACTGCTTTAAAAAAGGAAGGCAACACTTCTGTAAATCCTATTAAAGAAAGTTTTGGGCACAGGGCCAATTTTAAAATAGTATTGCTGGCTTTGTTTGGTGCTGTAATGGGACAGGGCGTTATCTGGTACACCGGCCAGTTTTACGCACAAAGTTTTTTAGAGAATACGGTGAAGATCGAGTTCATGCAAAACCGGGAAATATTGTTGTGGGCCATCGGGCTGGCAACGCCTTTCTTTATATTTTTTGGCTGGCTGAGTGATAAAGTGGGAAGAAAATGGATCATGCTTACGGGAATGTTGCTGGGGGTTATTTTTTACAGGCCTATATTCAGTGAATTTTTAAATAAAGAAAATATAGGGGTGAATATTTCTTATTTAAAATTGCCCCCGGATAAATTGAAAACTACTTTAATTTCTGTAAAAACCGACTCGCTTAACGAGGGAGGAGATATTATTTTATTGAAAACATCTACCGTTACAAAGTATGAGATGTATAACGGATTTGGTTTTACACAAACACAGACTAATCTAAGCCGGAATGCATCGCATCCAATAGATCGTACATTTTCAAATATTGTTCTTACGCAATCCGTAAAATGGAAATTCATCTTCCTCGTTTGGGTGATGATCATCTTTGTTACCATGGCCTATGGCCCCATTGCTGCTTTTTTGGTTGAACTGTTTCCCACAAAGATCCGCTACACTTCCATGAGCCTGCCGTACCATATTGGTAATGGAGTGTTTGGCGGACTGGTGCCTTTTATTGCAACCCTTCTTGCAACTACATTTACAACCGATCCATTGGTGGGACTTTGGTATCCTATTGGCGTAGCGGCTTTGTGTTTTGTCATCGGTGCCCTATACCTTAGTAATAAAAAAGATAAAGACGTTACTGATTAAAAAAATATATGCCGGTAAGTGGGGAAGACGTCTTTCCGACTTACCGGCAAAAAATAATAACTATGAATACAATAAAGAAAATAATGGGTTTTGTTTGGATACTGCTGGCTCCTGTAATTATTTATATTTTAGTATGCAGTGCTGTATATAATATA
>JBKJMZ010000165.1:0-9353 GCA_046596255.1 Ferruginibacter sp.
AGCAAACATTGGTAAGGGAACTTGGTGG
The DNA here is from genome assembly GCA_046596255.1 of Ferruginibacter sp. Lineage (GTDB taxonomy): Bacteria > Bacteroidota > Bacteroidia > Chitinophagales > Chitinophagaceae > Ferruginibacter. The sequence continues at coordinate 29 of JBKJMZ010000165.1, forward strand.
TAAAAACAGCAACAGATACCCTGCACGATTTTATACAGACTGGGAAGCCCGACGTGATAATGTACAACCAGATTGGGAAGTAAATTTAACCCTGAGGAATATGAATATACCCAGGCCGCAAACATACAGCTACAGCCGCAATGCAAGTCAGCAAATTGAAACAGGGCGTGATACCAGCGGTAAAATAATTTACAGAACGGTGTATGCCACTATTAATGTTGCCAGACAATCGTTTACCGCCAATGCAGATATGGAGATTAATATTATTGATATTGCAACCCGTAAAAATATTACGTATAATACCTTTAGGGAAGATTATCGTTGGGAGGAAGAACATGCAACTTATACCGGCGATAGCCGTGCCCTTAGTGCCAATGACTGGGCTTTAATTAACAACAGTTATTACAATGAGCCCCGTAAAGAAGATGTGTTGAATGAACTTTACCGGAAAATTTATCCGCAGGTAAAAAACAGGATAAGTAATGCGGTGGATTGGTAATAAGTGTTTAGCTAAACATTATATATACAAGCCAGCTCATAAAATACGCCAGTCCCGTCATATATACCAATTGAATCATTGGCCATTTCCAGCTTCGGGTTTCTCTTTTTACAACTGCCAGTGTACTCATACATTGCATAGCCAGTACATAAAATATCATTAACGATAAACCAGTAGCCAGAGTATATACTTTTGTGCCATCACTCTTTACAGCAGCTGCCATTTTTTCCCTGAGTGTGCTGTTGTTAGCTTCTGCATTTTCGCCCACACTATATAATGTAGCCATGGTACCCACAAAAACTTCCCGTGCAGCAAACGATGTTATCAATGCAATACCAATTTTCCAATCATACCCTAAAGGACGAATGGCAGGTTCAATTGCTTTACCCAATGTGCCGGCAAAAGAACTTTGCAACAATTCTGTTTTTCGTAGTTTATTTAATTCTGCTGATTGCTGTTGATTTTGCTTTATCAACTGTTCATACTTTGCCGTAACACGGGCCATTTTTTTGGGGGGGCCATAGGTACTCAATGCCCAAAGCAACAGGCTTATCATCATAATTACTTTACCGGCATCAAACACAAATATTTTAGCTTTTTCAATCATGGTGGTTAAAGCATTCTTCCAGCGGGGTGCCCGGTATGTTGGTAGTTCCAAAATAAAAAAACTTCGTTCGGTACTTTTAATAAACCATTTCATTATCCAGGATACGATCAATGCCATTACGGTTCCCAATAAATACAGACCCATCATTACCAACCCCTGCAGGCTTAAAAAACCAAAATATACTTTTGACGGAATAACAAGCGCAATTAAAATGGTGTACACCGGAAGCCTGGCACTGCAGCTCATTAGGGGTGTTATCATGATGGTAAGCAGCCTTTCTTTTTTATTCTCAATATTGCGGGCACTCATGATGGCGGGTACTGCACAGGCAAACCCGCTGATCATAGGCATTACACTTTTACCATTCAAACCAACTTTGCGCATTAATTTATCAGTGAGAAAACTAATACGTGCCATGTATCCCGTGTCTTCAAGTATAGTGATCAATCCAAAGAGGATCATGATCTGCGGAATAAAAATTACAATACCGCTTAAGCCCGCAACCACGCCATTGATCAACAGGTCGCTCCACCAGGTGACCGGTAAATTATTATTGAGAAAACTTCCAAATTCGCCGAATAACCATTCAATACCATCCATAGGATATTTGGCAACCCAGAAAACACTTTGAAAAAGCAGGAACAATACTGCCAGTAAAATGAAATAGCCCCACCGCCTGTGCATTAGTATATCATCAAGCCGCTCATTGAACATGGCTTTTTGTAAAGGATCGGCTTCCACAACAGCCTGGTGCATGATATGCTTTATCCTGGCATAGCGCTGCATAATTTCTTCCGCCTGCGTTTTTGTTGGATTGAATTTATTGTCGATCTCGATCTGCTCAATTTTTTGTTGCATCCCCGGCTCCAACAAAAAATGCTCATGATTGATAAGATAGTGTACAGCGGTATAATCACTAACAGCAGGGTAAAGTTGTTTAACCTGCTCAATGGCATTTGCAGCCAGCGCCTGGTTATCAATAAAATCACGGGCTGGATGCTGGTATAAATTTTCTGCTGATTGTTCAATAATTTTTTTTAGCTGGTCCAGGCCCTTATTCTTCCGTGGATTCACCTGCACAACCGGCACACCCAATTCTCTTTCTAATCCCAAAATATCAACCTGAGTTCCTTTGCGCTTAGCAAGGTCCATCATGGTAAGCGCAACCACAACAGGAATATTCAGGTCTATGATCTGTGAGCAAAATAAAAGATTGCGCTTTAGGTTACTGGCATCGGCAACCAATACAACCATATCAGGTGTAACGGCACTATCCTGGTTTAATAAAACCTTATAAGCAACCCATTCATCGCTGCGCTTTGGATATAAGCTGTATGAACCCGGCAGGTCAATCACTGTGGCCATAAGTGTTGCATTGATCCTGCTTTTCCCCATTTTTTTATCAACCGTTACTCCCGGAAAATTACCTACCTGCTGATTCAATCCAGTTAAATAATTGAACAGGGAACTTTTTCCGCTGTTGGGATTACCTACTAATGCTATGTTTATATGCTTTGTCAAACTATAATATGAGTGCAAAAGTAACAGTTAAGCCCTTTACCGGGTTACGAATTAAGAAAGATGAAGCAATTTGAAGTGCGGGTAATATTTTACATTCTATTTACATATTTAGCGCCGGGCGTAGTTACCTTTGTACTCTTAAAAAAAATGGCAGTTATATGAAAAGAATTTTATGGGCATTGTTATTAGTTTCAACTGCCAGCTGGGCTCAAAAAGCAAAAAAAGCCCAGATAAAAGCAGACAAACAGGTTTTAACATCGTTAAGAGCCCATATCAATTACCTGGCGGATGATAAACTGGAAGGAAGAAGAACGGGCACTCCAGGAGAAAAGCTTGCCTATGAATATATCAGCATTCAATTTGCACAGGCCGGATTAACCGCAAAAGGCGGGAATGGAACTTACCTCCAGCAATTCAACATTGCTGAAGGAAAACAAATTGATCCTGCCACCCGTCTTTCCTTTAACGGAGAAACCCTGGTATTGGAAAAAGATTTTTTCCCTTTGGCTTACAGCGCCAATGCAAAAACAGAAACCTCAGGGGCAGTATCCTTACCTGAAGCAGATGCTGCCTGGTTTTGGGACCTGAAAGAAATACTGGAAGAGCATAAAGACAATCCACATTTTGACCTGGAAGATGCGATCACTAAAAAAGTAGCTAAGGTTGCATCCAAAGGAGCATCGGTTTTACTGATCTATAACAGTTCTGCTATCAATGATGAACTTAAGTTTGATGGAAAATCAAAAACAGAACTTACCAAAATACCCGTGTTGTATATCAGCAACAACACTAAAATAAAATACTTTAAAGACGAGTCCAATTCTTCTGATATCAAACTCGAGATTTCCATAAGCAACAAAAAAAGGACCGGGCATAATGTGATCGGCTATATTGATAATGGTGCTGCCCATACCATCATACTTGGTGCACACTATGATCATTTGGGTTATGGCGAAGACCATAATTCATTATTTACAGGTGGCGCACCGCAAATTCATAATGGTGCAGATGATAATGCCAGCGGTACTGCTGCATTGATAGAGCTTGCCAAACAATTAAAAAGGTCTAAATTAAAAAATAACAATTACCTCTTTATAGCATTCTCGGGTGAAGAGCTTGGCTTATATGGTAGTAAATATTACACAGAGAATCCTACAGTTGATTTCAGTAAATCGAATTACATGATCAACATGGATATGATAGGAAGGCTTAACGACAGTACGCATGGCTTCACCATTGGAGGTTATGGCACATCGCCGGTATGGGGTGAGCAGCTTACAGCAAAAGACAAATATTTAAAAATAAACTTCGACAGCAGCGGTACCGGCCCCAGCGACCATGCTTCTTTTTACAGGAAAGATATTCCTGTGCTTTTCTTCTTTACCGGTGCACACAGCGATTATCACAAGCCGGACGATGATGCTGGCAAGATCAATTACAATGGAGCGCTTTTACTTATAAAATATATTTACGGCGTTATTGAAAAAACAAATAATAAAGGCAAGCTGGCTTTTACCAAAACACGGGAAGCACAACAAATGGGTAAAAGGAGTTTTAGTGTGAGCATGGGCATTATGCCTGATTATACTTTTAGCGGTACCGGGGTAAGGGCTGATGGTATAAGTGAAGGCAAGCCGGCGCAAAAAGCTGGTATAAAAACAGGCGATGTGATTACCAAAATAGGTGAGCATAAAGTTACTGATGTGCAGGGGTATATGCAGGTGCTTGGTAAATTCAAAAAAGGGGATGCTACAAAAGTTATTGTAAAAAGAGGCGCTGAAGAGATTATATTTGATATAGTATTTTAAATATCATGCAACCTGAGATTCGTTTAAAATATAAATGGATAAAACAAAGAAGAAAAGAAGTTTTACTCTTTTTAGAGGAGAACTACGGAGTAGATGATGATACCAATTCAAAAACCAATATAGAAAGTGATTTAGGAATTACCGGTGACGATGCTTACGAAATAATTCAAAAATTTGAACGGGACTTTCACGTAGATATGAGTCATTTAAATTTTAGTGAATATTTTTATGATGAAAGTGAGACAGATATATTTCCCCCTCTTTTTGTCATCTTATTACTGAAATTATTTTTATTACCATTTGCGATATTAGCATTGCCTTTTTCCAGGTCATCAGCTAAGGAAATGCTCTTTTACAATCCTTATAGTTCAAATCATCCTGGCAAAAAACCATTGACCGTGGGTGATTTAATTGCCTCTTCCTTTACACATAAGTTTTCATTACAAAAAGAAATTGTTTTAAAGTTGATATGAAACTTAAAATTGATAACGAAGAACTGGCACAGGAGTTTTTTGAAGACTCTTTGTTACTGGGTATTGTTGCGCCAATAAAGGGCTACCAGTTCAGCTGGCAGCTCAACCAGTTACTTGGCCTGGGTTTTAGGGTTAATAACGATATTGAGATACAGCTCAAAAAAAAGCAGCGCAGTTATTTCTTCAGCATTTATGAATATGCAGTTCCATCAATAACACTCACGCATTATTTATACAATAACCAGCACGACGGTGAATATTTATTACCCGAGTTCAAACACCTGGATTTTTTGTGGCTGATAAAGGGTGACCCTATTGAAGCAGATGACCTTAAGCTGTTGATGCAGTCCATAAGAACTTTACCGGGAGTACAACTGGTAACAGAAATGACGAACGAAAAAATAAAACACAAGCAGCATCTTATATTCTAATTAAAAATGAAGAATTAAAAATTAAAAAAATCTTCAATTTTAAAATACTTACCGGGTGCAAAGAGTTCAGACATTCAAGGAATTTTTAATTCTTAATTTTTAATTGACTTATTATGTGGAAAGAAGAAAACAATAACCTTTATAAAAAATGGGAGCTTAAGGATTTTTCAGAAGCCTTTGCCTTTATAACAAGGGTTGCTATGGCTGCTGAAAAAATGGATCATCATCCCACCTGGAAAAACACGTACAACAAAGTGGAGATCTGGTTATGTACCCATGATGCAGGAGATATAGTTACAGAAAAGGACCGCAAACTGGCGGCGATCATTGATAAACTTATCGGTTGATCTTTCTTAAATAATTAATAAGGGCAAACACAGAAACTACGGTCCAGGTAGCTTCTAGAACTACAAAAGGTATATATTCAATAAGCCAGGAGGCAAGACAGGCAAGTCCTGCACCAACGATATTCATGATAATATATGGCAGGCCGTTTGAAGAAATTTTCTTGAGTATGTTCAGTAAAAAGGCCAGCAATAAAATGGCCACCCCTGTAAATCCAATCCAGTCATTTAGGTTTAAATTCATCCTGCAATAGTAAACTATTTCGTTTTTATCTCCTTCAGCACAATAGAAAATCCATTCTGCATACTGAGGATGATTGGCATCTTAGCAGAATTATAGAAACTGAATAGAGCCCCATCTGCAACAAGACGGCCCTCTGCATTCAACTCCACTGCGATCTTTTCTTCGATGATTTCTTTTTCTCCGTTTACAATTATATTCAGCTCGCTTTCTTCTGCATCTTTTTCATCATCATTACTGCTTGCTGTACCCATTTTTTTCAGGCCCTCGTTGGTATTCATCTTCATCATCACATATTTTGTTCCTTTGGTAAGACTTGTAAAAGTATTTTTACTAAGCCATACACTAAGCGTATAATCATCTAATGTTTTCGGTCCCGGAGAAAAATAATTATACATGGTATTACCGGATAACATAGCCACGGCGGTGTGCGTTATTGTACCCTTGTTACCTGCACGATCCGTCATTTCCCAATCAAATATAAGTGCAGGCGCCAAAGCTTTTACAGTAACAATGAAATTATATTTCTGCCCGTTAGCTTCCACAGCATAGATTAGTTTTGTTCCCGGCTTTACAAGGCTCTGAATATTTACTTGCGCAAAAGAAAATAATGACAGGATTAATAACATACAGAAAAGTATCGGGATTTTTTTCATAAAAACTATTTGAACAAATGTATAGTATTACAGCTGAAAATAAATTCCGTGCCGGCTGGTATTTATTGTTTTACAAAAACTGTTTTCTCTGCAAGCTCAGTCATTATGCCAATTGGAGTTGAGAATTCAGAAAGCCCATTAGCAACCAACAAATCTTTCACCTGTTCAACTGCAGCCGGATCAACAGCTATTAATAAACCGCCGTTGGTTTGCGGATCGGGTAATAAATTAAAGGCTTCCATTACATTCACGCCCTTTTCAAAACCCGTCTTTGTACTATAGCTGTTCCAGTTGCGGTAAGTAGCATCGGGTATAATGCGCTGCGCTAAATATTCCCTTACCCCATCTGCAACCGGTAATGCTGAATAGTTTATTTCTGCCGAACAGTTGCATCCTTCAGCCATTTCAATTAAGTGTCCCAATAATCCAAAGCCGGTAATATCTGTCATGGCGGTTACGCCTTCTAGCTTGCCTAATGCTTCCCCGATTTTATTCAAAGCCGTCATTTGCTTTATCATCACTGCTACATGTTCGTCTTTTATCAATCCTCTTTTTTGTGCAGTAGACAATATCCCAACTCCCAATGGCTTCGTAATAAAAATCAGGTCCCCGGCCTTTGCTGTATTATTTTGCTTAAGGTTCTTTATATCCACCAGCCCACTCACAGCTAACCCAAAAATAGGTTCGGAAGAATCAATACTATGTCCGCCCGCTAAAGGAATACCGGCTTCTTCACAAATTTTACGGCTGCCATCCAAAACCTGTTGAGCCAGGGTTGCAGAAAGTTTTTCAACCGGCCATCCTAAAATGGCAACAGCTAAAATGGGTTTTCCTCCCATGGCATACACATCGCTTATAGCATTGGCGCTGGCTATGCGGCCAAAATCAAAAGCATCATCAACAATGGGCATAAAAAAATCGGTTGTGGATATTAAGGCCATCCCGTTCTCCAGATCATACACTGCAGCATCATCCTTGCTGCTGTTACCAACAAGGAGTTTATTATTTGCGGGAATTGCAATGCTGGTCTTTAAAATTTCATCCAGCACTTTGGGTGCGATCTTACATCCGCATCCTGCACCACGGGAGAATTGGGTCAACCTGGCCTCCCCAAACCCCTCCAAAGGAGGGGCTTGGGGAGCCTTAGAATCATTAGAGTTATTTTCCATTTAATCAGGTATTTTAAATCTGCGAAATCATATATCAATCAGCGTTCCTTTTTCTTCGGAATACGATCGCGGCATTCTTTTTAAGGTCGCCGCTGAAACGAATCTCGTAGCGCTCAGTTCCATCATACACGATTAATAAACCCGTGTTGGGAGGAAGACTGCCCAATGTCTCCGCATACATTACCAGTTGAATAGTATCGGGCAGGTTCTTTGTGTAAATAGTTTTTCTAACAGCATTGGTACTTAAACCAACCTTTGGCATTACCACATCCCCATTCAACAATACACTTACCGTATCACCATCTATTTCACCATTATCATACAAGGTAAGTACCAGGCTATCTGAAGCATAGTTAACCGATTGAATAGTTTCAATCACCCTGCCCTTGATATCAGCTGCAGCCTGTGCCGGTTTTTGTATTACAGTTTTGGTTACTTCTGTTTTTGGTTGTTCTGTTTTGGTCTCTTTGATCATTGGTTCTTCTGTTTTAGTAACTACCGGTTCGTTCTGAACTATTTTTTTGCCGGAAGTTTCTTTTTGTATCGTGTTTTCTTTTGCGCCGGTATTTTTTTGAACAGTTGTAACTTCGGTTCTTACATTCCCCGCCAGTTCTTTAATCCTTTCTTCCTGTACAAATGAAAGTTCTTCGGCCAGTCCCAATTCACCTAAATGCGATACCAGTGCAGATTGATTGAAATTTGATTTACGCTGCACATTTATGCTGCCCGTAAGCGCATGATATTGTTTTGTTCTGTTAGTTGAAAACGGGCCGCTTAATGTCATGATGCCTTCGCTCATAACTAATGTAAGTACGTTCAGTTGCCGTATACCTTTTGCAGGAGAGATGGGATAATTGTCTGCGATCAGGTCTGCATCCTGGATAATAATTTTTCCATCCTGTTTTTTGATCTTAACTTTTTTTACACCATGGTATGCTTTATCATCAACTATAAAATAAGTATGTGTGTACCCAAACAATTTACCTTTCTTTTCGCTGATGGCAATCTCGTATTTTAGGAACTGTTTAGTTGTATCGTTAAACATTGTCCCTTTCCAAAGCCCGGTAATATCGGGTTCGGTTTGCGCAAATAACTGCCCTGCAAATAAAACAAGACTTAAAAATGAAACTAGGCGCTTACAGTGTTGCATGATAACAGTTTTTGGGTATTGGTTTTTGTATCAACGCCGGTACAGGGTATTTTATTTAAAAGAGCGGCTATATTTTCCCTGTTATAAAGCCCTTTATGGTACCATTTATCGTAATAACTCAGCAAAATGTGGAAACATGCTTTATAATTATCTTCTTCCAGGTATTGCAGGGCATTTTTAGTTTCCAGTCCCCCAAGCCTCTTTTGAATTCTTACGATTGCATCCTGCAGGGTTTGCCTTGTTTGTTTACCATATTCTTCTGTAATGTAATCAAGCCTTGCGTTAAAAGGGATATCCACAAAGTACACGGGCGACCGGCGCATGGTATTCCAAAGCGGCATGGGTATCTGCAGGTTGCCAATGCGTTGGCTTTCATCTTCCAAATAGATACTCCCTGGCCCCCTTCCTTCGACTTCGCTCAGGATT
>JBKJMZ010000205.1:0-78564 GCA_046596255.1 Ferruginibacter sp.
CTTAATGGTATCTTCTATATCCGATTTATGCAACATTTCAACAGTAGTATGCATATACCGTAATGGTATTGAAATTAAAACAGATGGGCATCCATCATTGGCATAAGCAAAGGAATCGGTATCGGTTCCTGTACTTCTGCTCACGGTATGGTATTGTACCGGTATCTTCTTTTTAATGGCAGTGGCCTGTACAATATCCAGTAGTTTATTATGCACTGCAGGACCATAAGTAAGTGAAGGGCCTTTACCGCAACTGCATTCACCCTGTATCATTTTATTGATCATAGGGGTACTGGTGTCGTGTGTTACATCAGTAATGATGGCAATATCCGGCTTTATCCTGCGGGCTATCATTTCAGCGCCACGCAAACCAATTTCTTCCTGCACCGCATTAACGATGTATAAACCAAATGGCAATTTTTTCTTATTGGCTTTCAGCAAACGGGCAACTTCTGCAATGATAAATCCGCCAATGCGGTTATCAAATGCACGGCCGATCAGGTAATCGTAAGCCAGTTCATCATAACCCTCTTCATAAGTAGCAACGGCGCCGATATGAATACCCAGCGCATCCACTTCCTTTTTGTTACGGGCACCGCAATCTAAAAATAGATTTTCCACTTTGGGCTGGGTTTCCTTGTCCCCAATTCCCATACGTGTATGAATGGCCGGCCAGCCAAATACGGCTTTAACAGGGCCTTTCTTTCCATGAACGATCACCCTCATAGAAGGTGCAATTTGGTGATCCACGCCGCCATTGCGCTTAAGGTAGATCAAGCCTTCAGGAGAAATATAATTTACAAACCAACTGATCTCATCGGCATGCGCTTCAATCACCACTTTAAATGCAGCATCAGGATTAATTACCCCCACCGCAGTACCGTATGGATCGGTAAACATAGTGTCAACATATGGCTTTAAATATTCAAGCCAGAGTTTTTGCCCGCTGCTTTCAAAACCCGTGGGAGAAGGATTATTGATATATGTTTTTAAAAACTGGTAAGATTGTTCCGTGAGAATACTTTTTGATCTCTTTATTTTAGCCATAATGGTAATTTAATTGCTGCAAAATTACTTAGAAGCTGTTTATAAACAGCATTTTTAATTCCTGAAATATATGAGGCCACGAATTACACGAATCTGCACGAATGAAAATAATATTCGTGGTAATTCGTGTAATTCGTGGCAAAAAAAATAATGACAGAGGAGTTTTAAAATAGATCCCTTATTGAATTTAAAACCCGGCTATGAAAGTTGCCAACGCAGAAAATAACATGAGCCCGTCTACCATAAAATAATAAAAAAGATAACTGCGTTTTTTTGTGGAGTAAAAGTAAACAATCAATAAGGCCAGGGTGGAAACCTGCAGGGCAATGGATTGTTTAAAGCTGATACCGTAGTTCGCGTAAAGAAAATTGGAAATAAACAGCAAGGCAAAAATGAAATAAATCACCATTTTAAGTACCGCCGGCTTTAGTACTGTTGCCAGACTGTGCAATCCCCTTATCTTATCCATGTCCTTGTCCCGGTTATCAAATATGATGCATAGCATGAGCATGAATAAAAAGCGGCGGCTGATTATAAACAGGTCGACATTGGTTAACAGGCTATAATCTTTTTCAATGGGGATGATAACAGTTACATAAGTCCAGGTGAATGCCAGCAGGATGGTCTTTAAAACCCCTGCTTTACGGGTAAACTTTAAGAACGGGATAGGTAACAGGGGTATAGCATATATCACCGTTAAAAAAATCGCAGTGATCACAAAATGAACAGGGATGAAAGAATAATACCAGCAATACAGTAATCCAAAGGACGCGATCAGCATGACGATCAGGCCGGTTAATTCTTTTTTTAGCAGGCCGGAGATGTCACTTTTATTGGCAAAAGATAATTTGCTGATGATCCAGTAAAAATTATAGCTGCAAATGGTTGCAAAAAAAATAAAACCGTAAACAAAGGGATCAATATCCAGGTGGAGTAACAGGGCGGTCTGAAAAGCCAGTGCCACAGCACAAATAGCAACAAATATGGAATGAGACAGCATGAAATGCAGCCATTTCATTTATTGACAGGTAAAATAAACCGGCTCGGGTGTTGTAAAAACATTACTCTTGTTCCTGGCAAAATCTTTTACATAAAATTCAAAGTACAAGGTGTCTGTATGCAATGGCGGCGGGTTTCCGGGCAAAGATTTGCATTTGATCACTTTAGTGATAGTGACATCAACATTGGCTTTAAAATTGCTATTCCCTGCTGTTTGCAGATCAGGAAACGGAACAGAATCAAATGTATTTGTCAATAAATTTTTCATGTAGATAAATGCGGTATCTTTTGAGGTAATGCCCAGATCTCCTTCAGCATCCGTAATACTGAATGTTACAATTGGTGTAGCACTTGTTGGTGAAAGGTCCAGCGCATTGTGCGACAACTTTTCAAACTTGATCTGAGGAGCTGTAGTGTATTTATCTTTTTTACAGGCTGAAAAAAGTAAAATGGCTATGGTTAATAAAAAACTGTATCGCATCTTTGTATTTTTATATGTCAAATTTAATGATTGCCGGTGAAACAACCTGTTAAAAATATGGAGCTGGGAAAAAGGATATTTGCTGCTTCACCTGAAAATTTTAACGGGCTAGCCATAGAAATGTTCAGGTTTCAATATGAGCATAACCCTATTTACCGGCAATATTGCGATGCGCTGAAGACAGATCCACATAAAATTCTTTTAATAGAAAAAATCCCTTTCTTACCGATTTCTTTTTTTAAGACCCATGAAATAAAGACTACTGCATTTGAAACGGATATTATTTTTGAAAGCAGCGGCACTTCGGGCAGCATCAACAGCAAACATTTTGTAAAAGACATCAGTCTCTACCGCAAAAGCTTTAGTTCCTGCTTTGAAAAATTTTACGGCCTGCCCAAATATAAATGCATATTGGCCTTACTGCCCTCCTACCTCGAAAGAAAAAATTCTTCCCTGGTGATGATGGCCGAACAACTGATCAAAGACAGCGGCAATGAATTAAGCGGCTTTTATTTATATGATCATGAAAAATTACACCGCACTTTAATTCATAATGAATTATTAAAAATACCTACGTTACTTGTAGGCGTTACTTATGCCCTGCTTGATTTTGCAGAAAAATATTCCATGGAGTTAAGGCATACCATTGTAATGGAAACCGGGGGCATGAAGGGCAGGCGTGAAGAGATGACCCGGCACGAAGTTCATCAGCAGTTACAGGATAAACTGGGCATAAGCCTCGTTCATTCGGAGTATGGTATGACGGAATTATTATCCCAGGCCTATTCCAAGGGGGATGGCATTTTTCATTGTGCGCCATGGATGAAGATCCTGGTAAGGGAAGAAGATGATCCCCTGCATGTACAACATGCCGCCCATGCCATTGAAAAACCGGTAACCGGCGTTGTTAATATCATTGACCTGGCAAATATGTACAGTTGTAGTTTTATTGCAACGGATGATGTGGGTCGGTTGCAGTTCAATGAAAGTTTTGAAGTGTTGGGTAGGCTTGACCTAAGTGATATTCGGGGATGCAGTCTCTTGACCCCATAAAAAAAATTCCCGAAGCTTTCGGGAATTTTTTTTGTGAACTGGCAGGGACTCGAACCCTGGGCCCTCCCGATAAAAAAATCGGGATGCTCTACAAAATTAGCTACCAATCAAGGCTACAATGTATTTTCTGGATTTCATTTTTTTAATCTGCAATTCCCGTTTTTTTGCAGCAGGCAGGTCACCACACTCCTCAGTATACATTAATTTCCAGGGAATACCAGTTGAAGTAAATTTTGAATGCCCGATATTATGCTCATATAGCCTCCTGTCAAGATCAATGCAGGCGCCAATATAATATTTGTCTATTTTTTCTGAGTATATGATATAAACAAAAGCCATGGCATAAAAAAACTCCCAAATTTATAGGAGTTTTTTGTGAACTGGCAGGGACTCGAACCCTGGGCCCATACATTAAAAGTGTATTGCTCTACCAACTGAGCTACCAATTCATCCATCGTTTTTTAAACGGGAGTGCAAAAATAAGGCAAAAACATATTGTAGCAATTTTTTTAAGCAAAGTTTTTCAACATTTAAATATGATTTTCAACATTTTGTTTAGTAACAGCCATCTAACTCACTTATTTTTGCTAATAATAATTTTATGAGTAGTTTCTTCCATAACAAAGTAGTGGCCATAACCGGCGGCAGCGAGGGCATCGGCAAGGCCCTTGTTGATGAATTTATTAAGCGGGGCGCCAAAGTAGCTACCTGTGCCCGTAACCAGGATAAATTGTACGATCTGCAGCTTCGCCATTCTGGAAAACCTTTACACACCCTGGTGGCTGATGTCAGTAATTACAATGATTGTAAGAATTTTATTGATACTACGATCCAGGTTTTTGGAGGTATAGATATTCTTATAAATAATGCGGGCATTTCTATGCGGGCCCTCTTCAAGGACGTTGATGTGGAAGTTATACAGAAAGTGATGGAAATTAACTTTAATGGCACCCTCTTCTGTACCAAACTGTCGCTTGATTCTATTATTGAACGTAAGGGTACTATTGTAGGCGTATCATCCATTGCGGGCTACCGGGGTTTGCCGGGCCGCAGCGGTTACTCGGCCAGTAAATATGCCATGCGTGGTTTTTTAGAAGCATTAAGAACAGAAATGATCGACAGCGGCGTAAATGTAATGTGGGTTTGCCCCGGGTTCACCTCATCAAATATCCGCAATGTAGCACTAAATAAAAAAGGCCTGTCGCAAGGGGAAAGCCCCATGGATGAAGACAAAATGATGAGCTCAGTAGCATGCGCCGAATATATCATAAAAGCTATTGAAAAAAGAAATAGAACCCTGGTGCTTACCTTTAAAGGCAAACAAACAGTATTTATGAATAAATTCTTTCCTTCGTGGACAGATAAATTAGTGAAGAAATTCTTTTTTAAAAATGATGAACTCATACGTTAACCTGTTAATCCGTTTAAACGTTAATCCGTGAAATGTTCAACGGGTCAACCAATTAACTAATTAACGGATTAACCAATCAACCAATTAACTAATCAACGGATCAACAATACAATGCCTTTACTAACACTTACATCCGACATTGGCCAGCAGGATTTTTTAATTGGTGCAGTTAAAGGGCAGTTATTACAAAGCAACCCGGCATTTACCTTAGTTGATATCAGCCATAATCTTTCCCCCTTCAATTACCCGCAGGCAGCTTACGTTTGCCGCAATGCCATAAAGAATTTCCCGCCCGGAACTTTTCACCTTATCCTGGTAAACCTATTTGATGAAAAGCCCGAACACATGTTACTGGCAGAGCACAATGGTTATTTTATTGGCTGTGCCGATAATGGTTTACTTACCATGATACTGGAAGAGATCCCCCAAAAAGTTGTTGCACTTGCACTTGACAAGAATCAGCAAAAAAATACCATTTACTGTACCTCCATTTTTGCCAAAGCATTCAATGAAATCCAGGATGGAAAGACAATTGAACAGGCCGGGGATACAGGTATTTCAATTCAGGTTAAAAACCCATTAAGGCCCTTGCTGGGAAATGAGTATATTGAAGGTCAGATCATCTTTATAGATAATTTTGAGAACGTGATCGTTAATATTAATAAAGATGAATTTGAGGAACAACGCAAAGGCCGCAGCTTTAAAATCGTTTTTAAGCGTGATGAAGTGATCGACAGGATAAGCGAGACCTATGCCGATGTTAATGAAGGAGAAAAACTTGCCATGTTCAACTCGGCAGGATACCTGGAGATAGCCATCAACAAAGGGAATGCAGCAGGACTATTAGGCTTACAGGGCTTTTCTGAAAAACAGTTACAGCATAGTCAGCATATGAACAACAGGCTTTTTTATCAAACCGTGAAGGTGTATTTTGAATGACCGGCCCCACTCCTATCCTCTCCCCCGAAGGGAGAGGGAAATCGGGAAGATTGAAGCGAAGAACATGTTTGCAAAAATGAAAGCTATTTGCTAACTAATGAAGAAAGAATCAGTGCTGATGGGGAAGATAAAATGTGGGACTATGTTTGAAGTACCGCTCCTTCTACTCCAGGAGAAGGAGGTGGAGGATGAGGTAAAAAAGATGAATAAAGTACAACTGTACAAGAGTGCGACGCCACTGAAGTTGAATAGAATTACATATGCTCGGAACAAAATTTATAACAACTCAATCAATCTCCGCCGCGGCGGATTAGCGGCTTGGCATTTTTAAAGAACATATCTCCGGACCCGTCTACCGATAAACAACTGCTGGTTTCTTTTAAAGAAACGGGCGATATTAACGTATTAAGTATTTTATACCAGCGTTATATGGAGCTCGTTTTTGGTGTTTGTTTGAAATATTTAAAAGACGGGGAACGTTGTAAAGATGCCGTTATGGATATTTTTGACGAATTAAATACGAAGTTAAGACTGCACGAGGTAGAAAATTTCAAAGGATGGCTGCATGTTTTAGCACGAAATTACTGCCTGATGCAGTTGAGAAGCCCCCGGAATATGAAAACCACAGAATTTAACCCTGTATTTATGTATTCAGAACAAAGTACGCATCTGAATGGCGAAGCCCTGGAAAAAGAGGAAAATTATAAGAAATTAGAGCATTGCATGGACAGTTTGCCGGAGGAACAGAAGCGGTCGGTTATGTTATTTTACCTGGAAAACAAATGTTACAACGAAATTGCAGCCATAACCGGGCACGACTGGAACAAAGTGAGGAGTTATATTCAGAACGGCAAGCGTAACTTAAAGATCTGTATAGAAGAAAAAAACCTGAAGATAGATTAAATGAAAGGAGATAAGAACAAGATTATTTACACGGCAAAGGATATCGAACAATACCTTTCTGGCAGCTTATCCCCCAGGCAAATGCATGCGATGGAAAAAGCGGCCCTGGATGATGCGTTGCTGGCTGATGCCATTGAAGGATATGCTGGCATGCCGGATAACAAATGGAATAACCAGCTACAAGAACTTCACGCAGCAATTGCAGATAAAGGTGCTGTAGCCA
The DNA here is from genome assembly GCA_046596255.1 of Ferruginibacter sp. Lineage (GTDB taxonomy): Bacteria > Bacteroidota > Bacteroidia > Chitinophagales > Chitinophagaceae > Ferruginibacter. Next base: position 7,057 of record JBKJMZ010000205.1, read on the forward strand.
AAGTGATCCCCTTACATAAACCAAAGAACAACTGGCGTAAACTGGCGGCTGCCATTTTTATTATAGGCGCAGGCACTGCATTAACTTATGTACTTACCAACATTAGCCCGGATGAAAATGATAAAGCGATCGCACAAACAATCCCGGCTAAAGATACTGTTGTACAAACTGTCCCCTTAGAGCAGGCTTCGGTTACAGCATCACTTAACCTCACTGCTACTGAAACAAAAGAAATATTAACAACAGCGAACGGCCCCGTTGCTAAAGTTGTATCGCCCCCCAGTGGTAATACCCAATTAATAACAACCACTGAACCTGAACCCCTGGCTTTATCTGATTATCCTATTGCAGGTGCTATGCCTGATAATACCAAGTTATCTCCACCCCCTGCACCGGTTAGCAGCAATGCCAATAATAATGCACAACTTTCTGAGGTGGAATCTTTCGGGCTCAGTAAACAATCCTCCAGGGCCGATGACGATGCGGTTTTGAACAGGCAAAAAAATATCTACAAACCAGGCGCCAAAAAAGAGGCTGTTCTCAATAATTATTTTACTGCACAGGTAGTAGCACCCGATAATACACCGCTACCTTTCACCAATATCACTATTAAAAAAGATAATTTTGGTACTTATGCCGATGCCAGGGGAATGGTGAGGCTCATCTCCACCGATAGCATTTTAAATGTTGAAGTAAGATCTGTTGGATACCTGCCCCAAATTTATGCATTGCGTAATAACCAGGCTCAAACAAAAATTGTTTTGCAGGAAGATGAAATGGCGCAAAAGGATAAAGTGGTGATCGGCCGGGCTCAAAACAGTGACCAGCGTTCCCGTAGGGCAACCTTACTTACCGATTCTGCTGTAAATGTAGAACCTGCTGATGGCTGGGAAAATTACAAGACCTATGTGGCCAATAACCTTGACATACCTGAAGACATGCTCAAAAGAGATATCCGCGGTGAGGTTGAATTGTCATTCGATGTTAAAAAGAATGGGACCATCACCAATATCAAGGTTAATAAATCCATGGGTGCAGAATACGATGAAGCTGCCAAACGCCTTATCATGGAAGGCCCGCAATGGAAAGTAAAAAAAGGAAAGAAAACCTCTGCAAGTGTTAAGGTTCAATTCTAGTTTTAATCATCTCCTCTTTAAATAGATTTAGTAACTTAGCCTCCTAAAAATTAATTGTATGAAAAAAATATTGATGTCGGCCATTGCAATTGCCGGCTTAGCGCTGATAAGCAATGCACAGGTAAAAATGCCTGCTCCCTCTCCTTCGCAAACCGTTAAACAGGAGTTTGCGATCGGCAGCATTGAATTAACCTATTCAAGGCCTGCTGCAAAAGGGCGTAAGATCTTTGGCGACCTGGTACCTTATGGTAAATTATGGCGCACCGGTGCCAATGGGGCTACTAAAATCGTGTTCAGTGAGCCGGTTGAGTTTGGTGGTAAAAAAGTAGATACCGGCACTTATGTTTTGTATACCATCCCAGGGCAAGAGAGTTGGGAAATTATTTTAAACAAAGGCCTCAAAAATTGGGGCATTGACGGATACAAAGAAAGCGAAGATGTGGTTCGTTTTACTGTTCCCCGTATGAAATTGAAAAACAGGGTAGAATCATTTACCATGGAATTTACCGATGTTAAGCCTGAGACTACCCTACTCGATATTAAATGGGAAAAGACAGGCGTATCTATACCCATTGTTGCCAATTTCAGGGATAAAGTGCGTGCTAATATTGAGGCTGCTATGAAAACGGAAAAGAAGCCTTATTGGGCAGCAGCACAATTCTATAATGAATATGACAAGAACCTGCCACTTGCTTTAGAGAATGCCAGCAATGCCATTAAAGCAAATGACAAAGCGTTTTGGATCTGGCTATACAAAGCCAAGATCCAAAAAGATATGGGCGACAAGGCCGGTGCCATGGAAAGTTCCAAAGTATCGATGAAACTTGCTGAAGATGCCAAAAATGATGATTATGTAAAAATGAACATGGACCTGCAGAAGAGTTTGAAATAATATTAAGTAGATTTTTTGCCGGAAAATCGGTAAGACGGAAATAATTAGAACAATTAGTCAATTCTAAAGTCCTGCCTTACCGACTTTCCGGCAATTTTTATTTTGGTCTTTTTCGTTTCATAAAAAGTTGAAGTATGGAAGCCAGTGCTATCACCAATATGGCTCCAATAGCATTAAGCCAGAGAAAAGAAACGATATCCTGCAGGTAGATCAGCACTACCAATATCTCAGAAACAACGGCCGCATAAAATACAGCATGGCCTTTGATGAATTTTATCCCGAGCGCTACGAGGAATATCCCCAGGATTACTCCGTAAAACAAAGACCCTAAAATATTCACGGCTTCAATTAGGCTGTTGCCAATGTTTTGTGCAAACATGGCAATAATGATACAAAAAACACCCCAGCCAAATGTATACCATTGAGACACCCGGTAATCTTTAATTGCCGTTTCATTCTTCGCAAAGAATTTTTTATGAAAATCAATTACCGTAACTGCAGCTAGAGAGTTCAATGCAGCAGCAATGCTGCCCCAGGAAGCTAAAAATATAATGGCAATGATGAGCCCGATGAGCCCTACGGGTAAATAATCCATTACAAAGCGTAAAAAGATATAGTTGTTATCATTGGTATCCTGTCCCGGTAAAGCCGTTTGTAAAACAGTTCTATAATTTGCTCTTAATGTAGTGGCTTCCTGAATGTTTGTAGCTGCAATAGCAGCATCATAGCGTACTTCCAATGCAGTTAAAGAATCTTTATAAGCAGTTTGTTTAGCAACTATAACCTTAGCCTGGTCAAAATAAATGGGCGCTTTATTAAACTGGTAAAAAGAAAAAATGAGTATGCCAAGTAATAAAATAAAGAACTGCATCGGCACTTTTACAAGCCCGTTCATTAATAAACCCTTCCTGCTTTCCTTTACATCTTTGGCGGTGAGGTATCGGCCCACCTGGCTATGGTCTGTTCCAAAATAACTGAGTGCAAGAAAGAACCCACCGATCAAACCACTCCAGATATTGTATTTATCCTGCCAATTAAAACCCTTATCAGTAAATCCCGTGGTGATGATATTCATCTTGCCCATTTCCCCGCTCTTCTGTAGTGCCTCTGTAAATCCAATAGCATCAGGTAATAATTTAACAGCTAAATATCCAACAATAAAAAGCGAAACAAATACAATGATCATCTGCAGCTTTTGGGTATGCGCCACTGCCTTGGCTCCACCACTCATGGTATAAATGATAAGCAGTCCACCCATTACCAGGTTGGTATAATAAATGTTCCAGCCCATTAAAGAGCTTAATACTATAGAAGGCGCAAAAATGCTGATGCCCGTGCTTAATCCCCTTGACAGTAAAAATAAAAAGGAAGTGAATGTTCTTGTTTTAAGATCGAAGCGGTTCTCCAAAAATTCGTAAGCAGTATAAACTTTAAGCCTGGTGAAAACCGGCACAAAAAATATGGAGATCACAATCATCGCAAGCGGCAAACCAAAATAATATTGTACAAAACGCATACCATCGCTGTAAGCCTGGCCGGGGCCGGTTAAAAAAGTAATGGCACTTGCCTGTGTACCCATAATACTTAATAACACCAAGTACCAGGGCAATGAACGGTTACTTAAAAAATAACCATCCAGGTTCTTTGTGGTTCGGCTTTTATAAATGCCGTACAGGACAATGCCTGAAAGCGTTACACATAATATGATCCAGTCTATACCACTCATAAACCAAATCCGCCGCGGCGGACTTTTTGAAGTATACTGATTTTAAGTTCTTTTCTTTTCATTAAAAATTAACTGAAAAAGCGTGTTACTAAATAAAAAATAACAATCTGCAGAATTAAAAATAACAAAACTGCCAGGTACCATTTATTCCAATATGTTTTTTCGTCTTGCATACTTTAGAGTCTTTTTAAAATTATATTATACCAGCGTTTGCATTCTCCAAGGTTCTCCCTTCAGGGGGCGGAGGGGGCATGCGTATTTATTTTATATATTTCCCCCTGTTATTAGCGATCAAATTAGCAAACAAACGATAAGCGCCCGGCACACCCGCAGGCAGCTCTCTAAAGAAAACCAAACCTGTGTATACAAACCTGCCCTTACCATAATTAGCAATGATAAGGCTGCCGTCAAGCTCTTTTTCACCTGGATCTTTCATACTTAAAATATTTTTATAAGCTGTATCTGCTTTATCAGCATGATAAATACTGCGTTCCTGAATCCAGCCCTCAAAATCGGTATCCGTTATTTTATTAGGATAATTTAATGCACGATGATCTGGTATTAAGAAATTCACCTTTGCTTCTTCATCGGTTATCCTGTTGCGGCTGATGTTGAATGGATAGGGAGCAATCTTTGCTTTAACCGGGCCTATCTGGTTACTGGTGTTATATTGAACCAACAGCACACCGCCATCCTTTACATACTGCATCAACTCATCATATACATTATTCATCCACTCATTGGTATTGTATGCACGTACGCCTGTAACTATCGCATCAAACTGTTTGAGGTCAGCAGCCCGGATTTCAGGTTCCTTAAGTGTTACCACTTTGTAGCCCATTGCTACTAATGCTTCCGGCACTTTATCCCCGGCGCCGGGGATGTAGCCAATATAGTTACCTTCGGTCTTCAGGTCGATCTTTGAAAGCTTTGCTGTAGCATCATGAAAATACACAATAGAAGGAATATGGTCGTACTCAATATTTTTCCTGTACTGGCTGTAAATATGCTTACCGTCGCCAGCCTCCAGTTTTATTTCTTCAACATGATCTGTATTGATACCCTTAAAATTAAAAGTTGATGTTTCGTTATTTACCCGGCTGTCCTTACTGCTTTTAAATGTAAATGGATTATTAGAATTGGTGATCTGCGCAGATGTTTTTTTGGACACAGTATAATTAGTCTCAACATGAAGGTTTGTCCTGGTCTGTGTTCCTGCCTGCACAGGTTTATTGTTGATGGCGAGCAAAACATTATTAGTATAATTCAATTCAACTTTGGGTAAAATGGTAACTGGCTGATACAACTCACCCTTCACCGGATCAGTGAATTTATATCGGATGGGTTTGGTAAACTTAAATTCCTTTCCCTCTATTAACATACTGAACACAACACTGAAAGGATCGCTCTCTCCTTTGCCGATCTGCTGTTGATCACTTACATTAAAACTCCCTTTATCCATTGGGCTCTCAATCCAATATGGTTGTGTAATTTTTGTATTTGGCCTGATGTACATGCTATATGCCTGCGTAGCATTCATATTCTTTTTAAGCTGGTCAAAAATGATATAGTCATCATTCAGGTGAGCATCGGCACTTAAGATATTTGCACCGGAACGGTTGTTGACCACTAAATTTATTTTAAGGCTGTCGCCCTGCACAGCATACTGCGTAGTAGTTGTAGCATCCAAAAATAACCCACTGCAGTTTTGTATAAGGTTTTTTATTTCCCCGAGTTTTTTCTCTTTCCAGAAATCATCCTGTAATCTTTCAACCATTTTATATAGATCAACCAAAGCAGGCACAGATCTTTCGGGACGAGAAACATCAAAATTTGCTATGATCTTATTCACTGTACTGGTAAATGAAGCATCTGTAGTTCTGCTCCAGCTTACATCAATATTATCCATTAGGTCATTTACTGGTGCTGTTCCTTTTATGGTCTTTAAATACTCAATTACACTTCCTCTTTGTGCCGGTACGCCAAAGCCCTGGCTCTTGTGCTGGCTGCGGCTAGCTGCTGCGATCTCACCATAGCTTTTTCCGAGTATTGGATTGTAATCACCGCATTCCATTTTAAACTGGTCTTCACGTTGCAAATTTGTTCCTCCAAAATTGAAACTGTTCCATACAATTCTTTTAGCCTGCCAAATGGTTACGCCCTGGGTTAATTGTTCTGGAAATTTTGTTGGGTCCGCTGCAGCATCAAATGCTTCTCCCGCAAGTATCGCTGAAGCGGTATGATGGCCATGCCCACCCTCACCTGTTGTTGGAAAACGGGTGATGATCACATCGGGCCTGAACTTACGGATCACCCAAACCACGTCACTGAGTATTTTATCATGTCCCCAAAACTTCATGGTTTCCTCCGGACTTTTGCTATACCCAAAATCATATGCACGGGTGAAGAACTGCTCTGCCCCGTCAATACGGCGGGCTGCCAGTAATTCTTGCGTACGTATCAGGCCCAGGTCAACACCCTGTTCATCACCTATCAGGTTTTGTCCGCCATCGCCACGGGTTATACTTAAATAGCCGGCACGGTATAATTTTTCATTGGCCAGGTAAGCCAGCAGCCTGGTATTCTCATCATCAGGATGGGCAGCTACATACAATACTGAGCCAAGTACATTGAGTTTTTTAAGCTGCAATAAGATTTCCGAAGAAGTGTATGATCCTGGAGGTTGTGCTTTTGCTTCGCAAAAGAAAGCCAATAAGAATAAGAAAGGAATATGCTTACGCAAATTGGTTTTGCCACAGAGGCACAGAAGCACAGAATTAATTTGCTTACGCAAATTTTGGTTTGCCACAGAGGCACAGAAGCACAGAAAATTTTTTGTCATATTAATACACAACTCTTTTTATTTGAAGGTCCAGGGTTTGTCACAGAAACCCAGAATCTATCTAATTTAATACACCACTCTCTTTATTTGGAGCATTGAAGAAGCAAAATTTAAGGTAAGGCCTACTTTATAACCCGATACAATCAGATAATTGATTGCCTGTGCCAGATCTTCTTCTGCTATACCTCCCTGCTTTGCTTTTATTTCCACGATCACTTTATTAAAAACAACAAAATCAGCATAAAATTTATGCTTTAAAATAATTTTTTTATAGGGTACATTATATTCATACTCTCTCACAAATAGAGGATCATTTATATTTAGCTCATATTCAAAGTGCATCTTTATAAACGATTTCCAGAAAACCTGGCCCCAATATTTTATGCACTTCTATTGCAAGACCAATAATAATATCAGTTTCTTCTTGTAAAAAGTAATCGTTTTGATTCTCAGAGCCCATTTATCAATGAATTTTGTATTCTTCCGTGCTTCTGTGCCTCTGTGGCAATTTATCATGTTGCGAAGCAACATCTATCATTGGCCTACTAAAAACACAGCATTTGCCAATAACATTTTCCCATTCTCCCAAAAGCTGCGGAAAATAGGATCATCTGCAAAAACAATGACAGTGCCCTCGCCCAACGGCTGCACACCTATCACGGTACCATCTTTGATCTTTTTACGGGTAACGCTGCCCACAAATCCTGCGGTTTGATTATCTTTTTTTATTACACCTACGTTCCAGCCCTCTTTCAGGAACTCAAAAAGATCGCTGCCAAGTTTAAGTGAATAATAATGGTTACCATATCCAAATGCCAGGGGATGTGAATTATCCATCTCTACTTTATAGATGGCGCCCGGGATCTGGTTAACCATATTATCACGCTCCCGGTTCTCATATCTTTTCAGGTCATCATAACTGTCATTATCATCTTTCTTATCATCCTTTTTTTCATCATCATCTTTTTTTAGTTTAATGCCCCACTCTGCCCGGGCAACCTGTGCAGCTCCATTATCCATCGCAATGATCTTTCCTCCCTGCTGCACCCATATTTTTATTTCAGCTGCTGCCTCTTTACTGTTTAAGAATTTATAAGCACCATCAGGCAGTATAAGTACATCAATTCTTTTTAATTGACTACCATCAACATCCTCTGCATTGATCAGGCTTATGGGATAATTCAATTGTTGTTCAAACATATGCCATACTTCTCCTGCCGCATTGGGGTTAATACCTTTGCCGGTGAGTAACGCCACTGTTGGTTTTTTAATGAGGTTTACCTTTTCGCTGCCAAAATCAAAACCTGTATCCATAAATCCCCCGCTTACAGGTGTAACCGATGCATTATGTGTTTGCGAAAGGTTAATGAATTGCTGCAATTTTTCTTCATTCCCTTTTTTTAGAATGATGATGGTACCTTTTTGAAAAGTTTTTCCGCCATAGGTGAATCCCATTTCTGCAAAACGCACTTTGATGTTCGCATTTAATAATGCAGCTAAGAATTTAACATCATTAAAAGATGTATAATTTACCAGGTAACCATAAGCTGCATTGGTTACTGCTGCTTTAACAATTACAGGTGAAAAGGCTGTTCCGTTTATTTTTTCTTTAACCGCGTATCCCTGTGCTCCATAAACATACGGCAGGCTCCAGGCTGTTATATCATATGTAATTGAATCACTTAACTTAGAGCTGGGTTCAAATAAAACCTTTATCAATGCTGATTTGGGTTGGTAGGCAGAAACTGCTATAGCATTTGATGCAGCAAATGACTCTTCTTTCCCTGTAAAATAATTGTATCCTTTAAGTGAAGCTGCAGTTACACTGCTGTATCTGATACCGTTAATCTCGAAAAAGTTCCTTATCGCTTCACGCTTGCCGGCATTGGCATCTGTTATCAGGTAAGTTTTGTAATCGCCAATACCATTGGTATTGGCATCATCAAAATATTTTTTAAACTCAGTAATTAGTTTTCCTGCATGCTGAGAAGCAACTTCAATGGTGCTCATGCTGGTGGTGAAATGATGTTCGATCCTGTCTTTTAAAGTAAGGGTATCTCCTGAATTAGTTACAACGGCTAATCCCCCTTCTCTACTGCCAGCCTGTTCATAGGTCATGCCTATAGCACCATTGTAAGTTGGATAAGTATCACCATACGCCGGGTAAAACAGGTCAAAGATCTCTTTTGTAAAATACAGCCACCCATTGGCATCAAAATAACGTGCATGATTTTTTCCGATATCCAATTGAAACTGCCGCTGCCAGGGTGTGATAACCTCATGGAAGGGCTCGGCTGCCGGTGCAAAATAATAAGGGTTGTTTATACCCTGCTCATGAAAATCGCAATGAATCTGCGGCATCCACTCGTTGTACTTCTTAATTCTTGACTGTGTTTCTACCTGGCTTTGCCAGGCCCAATCGCGGTTAAGATCAAAATTGTAATGGTTAAGCCTGCCTCCCGGCCAGGGCTCGCTGTGCTCTCTTGTGTAAGGATTGGGATCAACATTTTTGCCCGCCATTTGGGTAAACCAGTTCACATACCTGTCTCTTCCATCAGGGTTCAGGCAGGGATCAACAATAACCACTGTATTCTTTAACCAGGCCTGGGTTTGTATACTTGCCGGGTTAAGCAATTCGTACAGGGTTTTCATCGATACCTCCGAAGAACTGGCTTCATTGCCATGTACATTATAACTTAGCCAGATGATAGCCGGGCTGTTGACATCTGCAGGCTTATCTTTTAAAATGCCGGTTAGCCGCAAGTTGTTTCTCCTTATCTCATCAAGCCTGGCCATATTTTCGGGTGAGCTTACAATTGCTAGTAACAGATCCCTGCCCTCATATGTTTCGCCATATTTTTCAAGCTTCATGGTCTGTGGACTTGATGCTGCAGCCTGGTTAAAATAATTTACAATTTTGTAATGAGGTGTGAACTTAGTGCCTAGTTGATAACCTAAAAACTGGTCAGGCGATCTTAATTGTGCAAATAAACTGCTACTTAGAAAAAGTAGTATAACTGGTAAAAATCTTTTCTTCATCTTATATTTTATTTCTATTAATTATTTGTACCCGGCAAAACTATTTATTAAAATGATAATATTACGTGAAAATAAAGAAAGCAGGTAATTAACGCCTTCCACTTATCCATATTATAATGTTAGTTGAAATTAATATGCAGTTAATAAAGTAAATTGAGCAAAAGATCATGTATGCATTTTGGAAGGCTTTATTATTGGGGCTGGCTGGTTATATTTTTAGTTTTTACGCTAACCACCAATGCCCAAAACAGTAATGGAAAAAATTATACTGTTCAAAAAAAGATCAGTTGCAGCAAGGGCGCGGTAGTATCTGCTCATCCACTTGCAAGTATGATAGGTTTATCTATTTTAAAGAAAGGCGGTAATGCATTTGATGCGGCTATTGCCACTCAACTGGCATTAGCAGTGGTTTACCCCGGCGCAGGTAATATAGGTGGTGGTGGATTTATGATAGCTCATTTAAAGAATGGAAAGAACATCAGCCTCGATTACCGGGAAAAGGCACCTGCTAAATCAAGCCACGATATGTACCTGGATGCAGCCGGCAACCCGATCATGAACTTATCTCTGCAAGGCCACCTCGCTTCCGGGGTGCCGGGTACTGTTGCAGGTTTGTTTGCCAGCATGAAATACGCAAAACTACCTTTTGTAACTTTGATACAACCGGCCATTGACCTTGCCGAAAATGGCTTTGCCATAACAGCAGCACAGGCCAGTTCCTTCAATTCTGCAAAAAAAGATTTTGTAGCACTTAATACCGGGCCGGTCGCATTTGTAAAAGATACGACGTGGAAAGCCGGGGACTTGCTGGTACAAAAAGACCTGGCAAAATCTTTAAGGCGTATAAGAGATAATGGACAAAAAGGATTTTATGAAGGTGAAACTGCAAGGCTCATTGTTGCCGAAATGCTTAGAGGAGGAGGTATTATTTCTTTAGGCGATCTTAAGCATTACCGGGCAAAGGAAAGGCCTGTACTGGATTTTAATTATAAAGGTTACCAGGTGATCACTATGTCACTGCCCAGCAGTGGTGGCATCATTTTGCAACAGATGATGAAGATGATCGAAGACAAAAATATTTCCAGTATGCAGTTTCAAACCCCAGCATCTGTACAATTGATGACTGAAGTGGAACGAAGGGCCTTTGCCGACAGGGCTGAATTTTTAGGGGATCCGGATTTTGTAAAAGTGCCGGTAAAAACCCTGGTAAGCGAATCTTATTTAAAAGACAGGATGAAAGATTATGAACCCGGCAAGGCGGGTAACAGTAAAGTGACCACTGCAGGAATTATAAAAGAAAGTGAGGAAACAACGCACCTGAGTATTATAGATACTTATGGAAATGCAGTTGCAGTAACTACAACACTTAATGACGGCTACGGAAGCAAGACTGTAGTTAGTGGTGCAGGTTTCTTACTGAACAATGAAATGGATGATTTCAGCGTAAAGCCAGGGGTGCCTAATATGTATGGTGCATTAGGAAACAAGAATAACGCCATTGCTCCCGGCAAAAGAATGCTGAGCAGCATGACCCCTACCATTGTTTTAAAGAACGGCTCACCGTACCTGATACTTGGCTCGCCGGGGGGTACAAGTATACCTACAAGTATGTTCCAGGCATTGGTAAATATCCTGGAATTTAATATGAGTGCCGACGATGCCATCAATAAACCCAAGTTCCATCATCAATGGTTGCCGGATATCATTTCAGTTGAAAATGATTTTCCCGGAACGGTAACAAAGCAATTGGAAGCAATGGGATATACAGTAACACCAAAAAGTGCCTGGAGCAGAACAGAAATCATACAAATAAATAAGAACTCAACTCTACAAAGAACAATTATAGCCGTGGGTGATAAAAGAGGTGACGATGATGCAAGAGGATATGCCCCATAATCCCCGTCTGATAAGGAACGGGCGGGGCCAAAGGAATTTAAAAACATTTTACTTAAACTTTGGAAAATGTCAATAGGAAAAGAATTTTTACAGTCTGCAATTAAGCGGCTTTATTATTACAAAGAGCTTGGCGATAAAACATTTGAACAACTAAATGATAAGGACCTTTATTTAAAAACCGATGTAGAGCATAACAGCATTGCCATCATCGTTCAACATATGTCAGGCAATATGCTTAGCCGCTGGACTGACTTCTTAACTACGGATGGAGAAAAGGAATGGCGAGACAGGGATGTTGAATTTGAAGAGCAGTATCTAACCAAAACTGAACTGCTTGCATACTGGCAAAGGGGTTGGGACTGCTTTTTGAATACATTGGCTTCATTAACTGAAGCCGATCTTTTAAAGACAATTACAATACGTGGCGAAAAATTATTAGTAGTAGATGCGATTAACAGACAGCTTGCGCATTATCCATATCATGTGGGCCAGGTGATCTATTTAGCCAAAGTCATTAAAAAAACAGCCTGGCAAAATCTTTCCATTCCAAAAGGAAATTCCAAACAATTTAATCAGCAGATGGATGCAAAGCGCTGATGCTTATTGTGTTTTTACCTTTAAAATAAATGTAAAGTTTGGTACCGAATTTGCCTTAACGGGGCTTAATAGCTACTTTTACAACTTATAATTAACCCTGCATAAATTTCGTAACATATCAAAATGGTTTTTGATTGCACTACTCTTCTGGGTAGTGCTTGCACTGCTGTACATTTATATATTACCGCTTTCTACCGTTTTTTTTGTGATATTACTGGTAGGCTGGGCCTTTGCCTGGAGCATGGTATTTAAACACAGCAGGCATAGAGCGGGCTTTTTCCTGTTCATCATAACCCTGCTTTTTGGTACCTGGTGCATCTTACATATCAACCCTGTACAAAACTGGTTAGTGGGAAAAGTATCAAGAACATTATCAAAGGAATTGAAGACAAAAGTGAGTATTAAGAATGTGGAGTTTGGCCTTTTTGATAAAATGTATGTAGAAGGCATCTTAATTCAAGACCGTAAAAAAGATACACTCCTATACGCCGGCCTGCTTAAAGTAAATATTACTGATTGGTTCTTCTTTAAACAAAAGCCGGTGCTTAAGTACGTGGGGCTGTCTGATGCGATCGTAAACATGAACCGCACAGATTCAATATGGAATTACCAGTTCATTATAGACTATTTTTCAAAACCCAAATCAACGGCAGCAAAGAACAATGACATACAACTTGACCTGAAAGCGGTAGAGCTAAAGAATATTTTTTTCAATAAGATCGATCACTGGCTGGGCCAGGATATGAAGGGATCTGTTAAATCCGCTTATATTACTGCTGATGTATTTGATCTTTCTAAGAAAAATATCGATATCAGGGAAGTTAAACTCGATACGCCTGTATTTGCTTTATTTGATTATACGGGTAAAATGCCTTTAGCGCCATTTATAACTGACCCTCCAATGGTAACAATAGATTTGGGGCAGCTAAAATGGAACCCCGGACAATGGCAAATGCATGTTGGTAAAATGACTATCAATGATGGCAAGTTTATCAACGAAAAAGAGACCATACGTGGCGCGTATACCGACAGGTTTGACGGGCAGCATATTATTTTTTCAGGCATAACCGGGCAACTGGAAAATATCCTTTTTGCACAGGACACCCTTACAGTTAAAGTAAATTTAACCGCAAAAGAAAAAAGCGGGTTTGAAATAAAAAAACTGGTTGCAAATTATAAGTTAACGCCGGAGATGATGGAGTTTGATGAACTGGAGATCATTACCAACAAGAGCAGGTTAAGTAATTATTACGTGATGCGGTTTAAAAATTTCAATGCCGACATGAGTAACTTCCTGCATAATGTAAAACTGGAAGGTCGTTTTGAAAAAAGTTATATCCACTCTGATGACATTGCTTTTTTTGCACCAAATATAAAATTCTGGAACCGGCTTATTTATTTCGATGGAAATGCTAAAGGAAGTATTGATAACCTGGCGGCGACCAATTTTAAATTAAGAAGTGACAACACAACCTTTAACGGTAATATTTCTTTGAAAGGTTTGCCCGATATCTACAATACGTTCATTGATGTCAGGTCGAATGACCTTCAAACCAATTACCGGGACCTGGTTAAACTGGTACCTTCTATAAAATCGCTCGGGCCTGCAGCGCTGAGCAGCCTGGGCAATATTCGTTTTAAAGGAAACTTCACAGGCTTTATTCAGGATTTTGTTGCATACGGGAGTATTAATACAAGTATCGGTAATCTGAATGCCGACCTGAATATGAAACTCCCTACCGGCAAGGTGGCTTCCTATTCGGGGAAGATTTCATCACAGGGCTTTAACCTGGGCCGCCTGTTAGCCACCAACAAGTTGGGCACTGTGGCGCTTGATGGCAAAGTAAAAGGAAGCGGGTTCTCATTAAATGATCTAAATGCCGATTTTGCAGGTAAGATACACCGGATAGAATTTTCTAATTATACATACCAGAACATAACCGTTGACGGAACTTTTATAAAAAAACAATTTAAAGGACAACTGGACATCAATGATCCGAATTTGGTGATCAATAATTTAAATGGAACAATAACTTTACTGGGAGATACTACCCGCTATGATTTTAATGCCGACCTGCAAAAAGCAAATCTAAAACAACTCAAACTTTCTAAAGAAGATTTTACTTTATCGGGCCTGCTAAATTTAAATTTTGTTGGGAACAACATTGACAATTTTTTGGGTACAGCAAAAATGTACAATGCTGAATTAAGGCATGATACCAGCAACATGTCCTTTGATTATTTTTCCCTGAGTTCTGCGATGGTAAATGGCGATAAAGTCCTTTCTGTTGAATCGAACGAGATAGAAGGGAATATAACCGGAAAGTTCAGGGTCATAGAACTGCAGGATGCGTTTAAAGTTTTTCTTAATCGTTATTATCCTTCTTATTTTAAAAAACCAACCTATACCATCGGTGACCAGGATTTTTCTTTTTTTATTAAAACAAAAGAAGTAGATCCTTATGTAAGGTTACTTGATAAACGCCTCACCGGTTTTAATAATGCTGTTTTTTCAGGAAATTTAAAGCTGGCACAAAACGAATTCAATATCAACGCCAGCATTCCTGAGTTCAGTTATGACGGTAAGCGGTTCAATGATATCACATTAGAAGGCAAGGGTAATCTTGACAGTTTAAATACAACCGTATCTGTAAGGGATATTGCCATTACCGACAGCCTCCATTTCCCAAATACAAAACTGGTTTTCAGTTCCAGGAATGATATTTCAAATATCCAGTTATCAACCAGTGCAAGTAAAACATTGAGCGATGCACAATTGAATGCACGCATGCAAACCTATGCCGATGGGGTGAATATCCATTTCTTCCCGTCCACATTTATATTGAATGATAAAAAATGGAACCTTGCCCAGGATGGAGAAATAACATTGCGAAAATCTTATATTGAGGCTAATAATGTAACGTTCACACAGGGCAACCAGCAGATCGTCATCTCTACCGAACTGGATGAACTTACCGATCATACCAACCTGGTGGCAAAACTCACAACGGTAAATATCAACGACTTTACACCTTTCTTTTTAAAACAACCGCGGTTGGAAGGCGTTTTAACCGGCACCATTAAACTAAGGGACCCGTTTGGCAAGCAAATCGTGGAGTATGATGCGGTAGCTGATGATTTCAGGCTTGATAATAAAGAAATCGGCAGCGTTAAATTAAAAGGTGAAGTGAATACTACGTCGGGCCTTGTTACCATTAAAGCCGATGCCGATGGCAATTTGTATAAATTCAATATCGACGGAAGCTTTAATTATAAAGATTCCACTGCAAACCCGATGGATATTGGGTTTCAAGCCGAAAGATTTGATATAAGTATCCTTGATAATTACCTGGGTGGAATTTTCAGTAACATGAAAGGAAATATAAACACCAATGACCTAAAACTTTATAGAGGGCCGAATAATACCTATGTAACCGGTACCGTGAATATCACAGCAGGAGAACTGAAAGTAAAATACACCCAGGTCACTTACAGGTTTACAGAGGAGACCCTTATTTTCAATCCCGATGAAATAGATTTTGGTACCCTAAACTTAAAAGACACTTTAGGTAATGCCGGTATTGCAGGCGGAAAACTGCAACATAAGTTCTTCCAGGATTTTGGTTTTAATAATATCTATTTTGAAACGGGTAAAATGCTGCTCTTAAATACAACTAAAAGAGACAACAGCCAGTTTTATGGAAAAGTGATCGGCAAGGCATTGATGACCTTGAATGGCCCTGTATCTGATATGCGCATGAATATTACCGGCGAGCCATCTGCTGTTGACAGCAGCCATATCTTTATACCAACCAGCACCAGCCAGGAATATGGCAAGATCGATTATATCGACTTTGTTGAGTATGGTAGCAAAATGGAAGACGATTACCGGGGCAGGCAGGAAAGTAATTTTCTCATCAACATGAATTTAACGGCTAACCCTGCCTGTAAGATAGACCTGATCCTTGATGAATTAACTGGTGATATTATTAAAGGTCGTGGCAATGGATTACTTAACATTACCGTAGGAACCAAAGAGCCAATGACCATAAGAGGGCGTTACAATATTACCGATGGCGAATACAAATTCAATTTCCAGACCTTTTTGCAAAAATACTTCAGCATCAACGACGGCTCATCCATAACCTGGAATGGTGATCCTTATGAAGCCCAGATAAATATTAATGCTGAATACCTGGCTCCCAATGTAGATTTGAGCAGCCTGGCAACAAGCCGGGGTAAGTATCAACAAAAATCAGATCTGCTCATCGTTGCGCATCTTACCAATACTTTAAAAGCGCCTAAAATTTCTTTTGAGTTTGAGATACCACAGAATAAACAAACCGATTATTCAAAAGACCCTGTATTGCTGGAGAATCTGAAAAAATTCTCGAGGGATGAAAATGAACAGAACCGCCAGGTAGCTTCAATACTCCTGTTTAATACATTTATAAATGATAATAACGGCGGCTTTGGTGCATCAACTGCATCATTCTTATCCGGTACGGCGGGACAGGTAATTTCGGGTTTCTTAAATAACCAACTCACCAAGGTATTTCAGAGGCTGTTTAAAGACCCGACCATTACACCGTATATTTCTTTCAATTCAAATTATAATTTAACCAGCACCGAGCTTATTAATGCATTGGAAGCCTCGGGTAATTTTGGATTTAAGAAAGCTTATATTAATGGCAGGCTGGTGGTTTCGCTTGGTGGAAATATTGATTACAACAACCCATATATTTTACTGGCACGCAATACCAACGTGTTGCTAACGCCTGATATTACCATTGAGTATTTACTTACGAAGGATGGAAAATTAAGGGTCGTAGGGTTTAACAGAACTGTTGTGGATGCTACATTGGGCCAGCGCAACAGAACTGGTGTGCGCCTGAGCTATAACAGAGATTTTGATAAGCTAACAAAGGCAGAAAGGATCGCACAACGGGAAGAACGTAAGAAACGAAAAGGAACTAAATGATGAGAGTAATTGTTAAATTACCTTATTGTTTAATTGTTGATCGGACTCTTGCAATAAATTCAGCGTGCATTTCAAAAAACAATTCAACCATTTAGCAATTTAACCATTTAACAATTTACCGATTAAGTATCTCATGGCCCATCTTATCCCTCTTCGTCTGTAAGTATTTTTCATTATGCGGATTGGATGCCATTTCTATCTGAACATTATCTACCACTTCTAACCCGTAACCCAATAAGCCCGCACGTTTACGGGGATTATTACTCATCAGCTTCATCTTGCTTACTCCCAAATGTCTTAATATTTGTGCACCCACGCCATAATCCCTTTCGTCCATATCAAAACCCAGTTCAAGGTTTGCCTCCACGGTATCCATGCCCTGTTCCTGTAATTTATAGGCTTTGAGTTTATTGAGAAGTCCAATCCCTCTACCCTCCTGGTTCATATACAGCACCACTCCTTTGCCGGCTTCCTCTACCATCTTCATAGCATGGTGAAGTTGTTCGCCGCAATCACAGCGGAGGGATCCCAATATATCACCCGTCATACAACTGCTGTGCACCCTTACCAAAACCGGCTCATCCTTTTCCCATTCGCCTTTTTTAAGTGCCATATGGATCTCCCCCGTGTTCAATTGCTCAAAGGCGATCAATTCAAAAACTCCCCACCTGGTTGGTAATTGAACCCTTACTTCCTCCTTAATTAAAGTTTCCTGCTTTAAGCGGTATTCAATAAGGTCTTTTATAGAGATCAGCTTCAGGTCGAACTTTTGGGCTATTTTTTTCAATTCCGGTAACCTGGCCATACTGCCATCCTCGTTCATGATCTCTACCAGCACACCTGCAGGTTCAAATCCTGCCAGCCGCGACATATCAATAGTTGCCTCGGTATGACCTGAGCGGCGCAACACTCCACCTTTCTTTGCTTTTAAAGGAAAGATATGCCCGGGGCGGCCCAGGTCTTCGGGCTTTGTATCGGGATTAACAAGGGCCTTTACTGTTTTTGACCTGTCCTGAGCCGAGATGCCCGTGGTACAACCATTTCCAAGCAGATCGATACTTACTGTAAAAGCGGTCTCATGCAGAGAAGTATTATCTATTACCATGGGCTGAAGGTTAAGGTCACGGCAGCGTTCCTCAGTTAAAGGAGTGCATATCAATCCCCTCCCATGGGTACTCATAAAATTGATCACTTCAGGTGTTGCATTTTCTGCGGCAGTAATAAAGTCTCCTTCATTTTCCCGGTCCTCATCATCAACTACAATGACCAGTTTACCTTTCTTAATATCTTCAATGGCACTTTCAATACTATCCAGCATATATTTTTATTTATCAGGCAAAGTTAACGGGATTAAAAAAACTAATCTTTCGGTTTTGGTAAAACTTTGACGGCAGCTTTTCAGCATTCATTTTTAGTGTAAGAAATGATCCCATTTTTTCATTTATCCACAGATTTATCCTCATCAAAATCCCGTTGATCTTTTACCAAAAAATGCGTGCAAACCAGCTTAAGATTGCACACATTAGTTTTATTTAAAACCCTTAATTATGGGGAGGTGAGCATTAATTTACAATTATCAAATAAGCTGGTTTCTTTAAGTTCGTTAATCCTTATAATTTGTTAATAAAAGTTAACAGAATTCGGCTTTTATTTAGTTTCTTTGCCAGCGTAAAACAAAACATTATGAGAATGAAAAAAAATATTACTTTATTCATTGCTTTGATGGCTTTAACCGGCCTTTCGTTTGCCCAGGTAACAACAAGTACAATGAATGGTTCTGTGAAATCGTTAACCGGCGGGGAGTTGGCTGGAGCAACAATAACTGCAATACATACTCCAACAGGTACAGTTTATACTACTGCTACACGAAAAGAGGGCATATACAATATTTCCAATATGAACCCTGGTGGTCCATACACTGTTACCGCAACATTTGTTGGCTTCAAACCCATTACCAGAGAAGGATTAACACTGTCATTAGGGGAAACTTTAGTTGAAAACTTTCAAATGGTGGAAACTTCATCGAATTTGCAGGAAGTTGTAGTAGCTACCAGAGTTATACAATCATCTGGTAAAGGTGGAACAGAAACAACGATCGGTAGAGATAAAATGGCTAATCTTCCTACGGTTGGTCGTAATATATCAGATTTCCTGAGATTTGTACCTCAGGCTAAGATTACCGGCGACGGAGGTATTTCGCTTGCCGGTCAAAACAACCGTTATAATTCTTTTTATATAGATGGAGCGGTTAATAATGATGTATTTGGTTTATCATCATCGGGTACCAACGGCGGGCAGGCGGGTATTCCACCAATTTCAATTGATGCGATCGATCAGTTCCAGGTCGTACTTTCTCCATACGATGCATCATTGGGTAATTTTACCGGTGGTGGTATCAATGCAATTACCCGTAGCGGAACAAATACTTATACAGGATCAGTTTACTATTTTTTCCGTAATGAAAAATTATCAGGTAAAACTCCCGGTGTAGCTAAAAGTGCGGCTACAAAATTATCTGATTTCTCAAACAGGACCATTGGTTTCAGAGTTGGTGGCCCCATTATAAAAAACAAATTGTTCTTTTTTCTGAATGGAGAAGTTCAAAGAGATAAAAGACCGCAGCCATCTGATTTTTCTACCTATACCGGAAACTCTAACCGGGCTGCTATTGATGGTTTAGTTAACTATGTAAAAACCACATATGGTTATGATATGGGCGGTTATGATGATAACCCTGAAAACGTTGAAGCAAACAGAATAGCTGCTAAGATTGACTGGAATATCAGCACAAAACACAAGTTAAGTGCCAGTTACAGATACAATGATGGTTTCCGTAATAACACATCAAGGAGCAGTAACTCAACTATAAACTTCTTTAATAATGGTTATGAATTCCCTACAACTACCCATTCAGCTTCACTTGAATTGAATTCCAAATTTAATAACGCCGTTAATAATAAACTGTTATTAACAATGACCAATGTACTAGATAACAGAGGTGCTTTGGGTACTCCTTTTCCAAGAGTTACTATTAATGATGGTACTGGAAGATTGGTTTTTGGTACCGAAGAGTTTTCTACTGGAAATCTATTAAAGCAAAATAATATTGCTTTATTTGATGTGTTTAAGATTTATAAAGGCAAACACATTATTTCATTGGGTACCGATAATGAATTCAGTAAGTCAACTAATATCTTTATCCGACAGAACTACGGATCTTATCAGTTCGCCGACTTAGCTACATTTATGGCAAATGGGCCCTCTCTAAATTATGCCGTAAGTTATTCACTTTTAGACCCCGCAGGTACAACAGGAGACGCTTCGGTTAATGCGGCCGCTAAATTTAATACTTTAAGATTAGGATTTTTTGTTGGTGATGAAATTAAAGTAAATGATAAACTTACAGTAACAATGGGTTTACGTGCCGATAACACTAAATTTATAACTACACCAAAAACTGATCAGTTCTTTAATGATTCGGCTTTAAGTAAATACGCTGTTTATTACGATATGAAAGGTGCAAGATCGGGACAGATTGCATCACCAAAATGGTCATTAAACCCAAGAATAGGGTTTGTTTACAAAATTCCTGAGGAAGCGCTTGTTTTGCGTGGTGGAGTTGGATTATTTACCGGCCGGGTACCATTGGTATGGCCGGGTGGTGTGTATAATAATAATGGCATCAGCGTTGGAGGTTTATTTAGAACTGGTGTTACTTTTAGAGCAAATCCCTTTGGTCAGTATACGGCTGCTGATTTTGGCATAACACTGCCAAGTCCATCAGGCCAGGTTGATTTAATAGCTAAAGATTTTAGAATGAATAAAGTTTTCAGAATATCCCTGGGTGCCGATAAGCAACTGGGCAAACGCTGGAAATTGAGTTTTGAAACAATTATCACTAAAAATATTAACGAAATTAATTTAACACGTGTTGATGTATTACCTGCCAATTTAAAATCGGTTGGTGTTGATGTAAGAGATGTACATAGTTTAACCGGAAGTAATGCAACTGTTATCCCAACAAGAGCTAATGGAACTTCACCATATACTGGTGTTTACCTTTTAAGTAACCGTAGTGGCAAAAAAGGTTATTCATACAGTTTTGTAACTACACTTGATAAAAGCTGGAACAATAACTGGGCTTTTAATGCAAACTATAGTTTTGGTAATTCAATCGTTATTAACGAGGGTACCAGCTCACAAAATAATTCACAATGGCGTACCATGGAGTCGGTTAATGGTCGCAACAACATTGGCCTTTCTACCAGCGATTTTGACCCTGCACACAGGATTAATGCTTATGTAGCCAAAAAATTTACTTACCTGAATAAAATGCTGTCTACAACCATTTCATTGGTGTATAACGGACAAAGCGGAAACCCTTACAGTTATGTAATTAACAGGGGTATGGTAAGAGACCTGGACAATTTTGAAACGAACGACCTGATCTTTATTCCCACTACAGCGCAGTTACAAACCATGACTTTCTTATCTAATACCACTGGTGGTGTAACTTATACTCCGCAGCAGCAAAGAGATTTGTTTGATGCGTTTATTGAAGGAGATAAATATTTAAAAAAGAATCGTGGTAGTTATGCTGAAAGAAATGGTGCCCGTACGCCATTTACGCATATTCTTGATTTAAAAATTCAACAGGATCTTAACGTAAAGCTTGGTGGTAAAACTTACCAATTACAGATTTCTTATGATATTTTCAACTTTACCAATTTTATCGACAGGGATGCCGGAAAGCAATATTTTGCATCATCCGACCAGTCAATCATTCTTGACTTTACTGGTTATGTAAGTCCTACTAATTTAACACCACAATACAGGTTTACACCTCCAAAAGATGGAAGAGCTTACAATATATCTGATGGTGTATTTAACAGTTCAAGATGGACAAGCCAGTTAGGTCTCCGTTTAAACTTTTAATACAACCTTAAATTTTTATAAAAAAAGAGGCTGTTAATTATTAACAGCCTCTTTTTTATAATCAGAATTATTTATTGCTCAACATCACCCCAACCCCATTTTAAAAAATCAGGAAAAGCCTTTGCCCAGGTAGGCACATCATGGCGGCCATCCTGTAATTCTAAAAATTTAATAGCCGTGTTCGGATCATATCCCTTATCAACAAGGATCTCGATCAGGCTTAGCGTATCATCTATAGAATCGATGACACCATTATTATTCCGGTCGGCCACTTCATCAAGTGTACCTACTTCAAAAAAGAATTTAAGCCAGGGATACTGATGGTCATCTTTACGGATCTGGCGGTGCATGATGCGGTTTATGTCCTCATCAAAATCAGCCTCTTCCTGGTCCTTATCACGCCACCACAAGGAGCCGCTGAAAACACCGGCCTTGCTGAATTCCAATGGATGGTTCCATACCATATCCAGGGCACACAACCCGCCAAGCGAAAAACCGGCAAAACATTTTTCCTTAAAAGAATTAATAGATAATGTGCTTCTTATAAATGGCATTAACTCTTCTAATACAAACCGGTTATATAGAGCGGCTTTTGCGCCCCGCCCTTTGTAGTCAAGGTACTTAGCAGTGCCATATTCATTTTTACGATCCTTAGAACAATGGATACCAACACAAAAAAGATCATTGATCGCCTTACTTTCATAAAGATCATCCAGTATCTCTTCAAATTGCATGGTTACCAGGTCCTGCCCATCATTAATTAGTAACAGGCTGAGATTGGAAGCATCAACAGTTGGTGGAGGAAAATAAAGATCAACCTTTACATCACGGTCTAAAAATTGAGAAGCTATGCTATAGTTTATTACCGAGATTTTGGCTGTCTTGATCGTGGACATATTCCCAAAATTAAGCAAATACCGGCAAAACGGGGATATTGTGTTCTGTTGAAGGGTTTTTTTTATCAGCATTTATGATAAAACATAATTTGTTTTATTGGCTACGAAAAAATATATTTGAAAAGGTTAAAAAGCAGAGCTCAATAAAAATTAAAAATCACCAAAATAATAATCATGAAGAAGATCGGCGTATTATTCGGCAAAGAAAGAAGCTTTCCGGAGGCATTTATTGAAAGGGTAAACAGTAAAAAGGTTGATGGGGTTATGGCAGAAGCTGTACGCATTGACAAAGTACTGCAGGGTGAGTCTTCCGGTTATGCTGTAATATTCGACCGTATATCACAGGATGTACCCTTTTACCGGGCTTTTTTAAAAAATGCTGCCCTGTGCGGAACTACTGTTATCAATAATCCTTTCTGGTGGAGCGCAGATGAGAAATTCTTTAATAACTGCCTGGCTACAAAAATAAATGTGCCTGTTCCTAAAACAGTAATACTTCCTTCAAGAGATCTTCCTGCGGATACCAGTGAAGAATCATTCAGTAACCTGGCCTACCCCATGGATTGGGAAGGTATATTTAATTACATCGGTTTCCCTGCTTACATGAAACCCTTCTCCGGTGGCGGTTGGAAAAGTGTTTACCAATTGAACAGTATGGAAGAATTCTTTGAGAAGCATGCAGAAACAGAGCAGTTGGTAATGATGCTCCAGGAAGAAATTAAGTTTGATGAATACTACAGGTGCTATTGCATTGGCGGCAAACACGTCCGCATCATGCCCTACGAACCCCGTAACCCACATCACCTGCGCTACGTAGCGGATTTCAAGCCCTCTCCTGAAAGGTATAAATTAATGGAAGATATCGTACTCAGGATCTGTCATTACCTGGGTTATGATTTTAATACAGTTGAATTAGCTTTAAGGGACGGCGTGCCTTATGCAATCGACTTTTGTAATCCTGCACCAGATGCAGAAGTGAGCAGCGTGGGACAGGAAAATTTTGACTGGGTAGTTGAAACAGCTGCAACTTATGCCATAGAAAAAGCAAGGGAACATAAGGATAATGTTGACAATTTAACCTGGGGAGAATATATAAAGAAAAGTGCGGCTAAGAAAAAGCTATATAAATGATTCTAGATACTAGATAAATCTCAAGTTTCTTAAAGCTTTTCAAAATTTCAGACACTATCCAGTATCCAGAATCAAGTATCCAGTATACAGCATCGAGATCCAGCATCGGTTTTCATAATTCTTAATTCATACGAATGGCAAATCTATCTTACAAACATTTTACGCTTGGCGTAGAAGAAGAATACATGGTGATCGATCCTGAAACGAGGGAGCTTAAAAGCCATGAACAAAAAATTGTACATGAGGGGCAAAAAGTAATTAAAGACAAAGTAAAAGCAGAGATGCATCAGGCCGTAGTGGAAGTGGGTACAGATATTTGCCAGGATATTGATGAGGCCTTTATTGATGTTGGCACTTTGCGTAAAACCATCAGCGGTATAGCCGATGAACTGGGGCTTTGGGTTGGTGCTTCCGGTACACACCCTTTCAGCCATTGGGAAAAGCAATTGATCACGGATCATGCAAGATATAGCGAGATAGTGAACGAGCTGCAAGAAGCTGCACGCAGTAACCTGATCTTTGGGCTGCATGTGCATGTTGGAATGGAGAACCGGGAAATGGCCATTCATATTGCCAATTCTGCCCGCTATTTTTTACCACATATTTATGCCTTGAGTACCAACTCCCCTTTTTGGGAGGGACGAACAACAGGCTACAAATCCTTCCGCACAAAAGTATTTGATAAATTTCCACGTACGGGCATCCCTGATTTTTTCGATAGCATTGAGACCTACGATAATTATATCAAGTTGCTGGTAAAGACCAATTGTATAGATAATGCAAAAAAGATATGGTGGGACCTGCGGGTGCACCCATTTTTTAACACCGTAGAGTTCAGGATCTGTGATGTGCCACTTACTGTACAGGAAACGATCACGATTACCGCTTTGTTCCAGGCCATTTGTGCCAAAATTTATAAATTGCGCAGCCAAAACCTGAATTTCATGATGTATTCACGTGCATTATTGAATGAGAATAAGTGGCGGGCCGGTCGGTACGGGATTGACGGCAGCATGATCGATTTTGGAAAAGAGACAGAAGTAAATACCCGTGTTTTGATATATGAATTACTTGACTTTATTGATGATGTAGTACCCGAATTGGGCAGCCGCCATGCAATAAGCCATGTACATAAAATGCTGGAACAGGGCACCGGGGCCGACAGGCAGCTAAAAGTATTTGAAAAAACCGGCAGCCTTGTAGATGTGGTGGACCTGATACATACAGAATTTTTAAGCGGGTTGTAGTTTTGAAGCAATGGGATAAATTCCTATCTTTGCCCTCCGAAAATTATGGCTGCGTAGCTCAACTGAATAGAGCATCTGACTACGGATCAGAAGGTTTTAGGTTTGAATCCTAACGCGGTCACAAAGCCCTCGCATAGCGTTGGGCTTTTTTATTTGTGCGAGATGTAAGGTTACTTGCAAAAGCAGACAAATAAAAAAGACCCCGGCACGAAGTGGCGGAAGGGCTTTGGGTAAGCCCACTACGAAAGGATCATCCAATAATCCTAACGCGGTCACAAAGCCCTCGCATAGCGAGGGGCTTTTTTATTTGCGTTGTCTCGTCTTGAAAAAAGTTGATTCCATTCATCTACCTATTTATTAGAACCGTTTTCCTTTTCTTTTTGGTATTTTTTTAACAAGTCAAGTTTAAACTGAATATTTCCGTCACTGCCCGGTTGCCCACGCAAAAAAATACTTCTGCCTCCCTTTTTATCAACACCGATATTTTCTGGCTTATAATCCTCTCCGCGTTTTTTTAGATTATTTAATGGAACCTGCACACTAATATCGGTATTTCCCCGCTGGCTAAATAAACCTTCCACAAAAAATGTAAATACACTGCTTTGAATTTCCATCCGATTAATTGTTATCTCTCCCCTGTTGATATTTAATTTATTTTTCAATTCTGCAAATTGTATATTTTCAAAGTCTCTCTTTTTAAAGATTATATTCTGTATCTTTTTTAATGGTTCAAAATTATTGAGCGCTCCTTTTTTTAAACTAAAATCTACCAGCCCCATCGAGGTGCCGGGCAACACTTTTCCATCACTATTGATGTCTATTTTTACATTCGCACTGGCGGTTAATTTTCCCTCCAGGTTTTTATCTGTCACACCATCCTGTCCAAAATTATCAAAGGCAGAAAAAATTTTCTGCACATTTACATGCTGCATATCAGCATTAATGTCTGCCTGGTGCCTGCCATTTTGCAAATTAATAAGCTTGCCATTCATCCTCATGCTGCCTTCTGCCAGGTTCATACTTACTTTGTTTAATAAATACCTGTCTTGCAAAATACTGATACTTGCATTCAGGTTAGAACCATTCAGCTTATTGTATAGCAAACGATCTGCTTTTAAATCAACATTGATTCTACTTTTGGCCAACAACTCATCTACCTGTGATGCCAGCTTACCAAATTCATTTTTTCCTTTTGAAACGGATTGATTTCTTGACTGCAGCAAAAACTTAAACGGCGCCAGGTTTAAAACAGGTGAATAAATATTGTAGTCAATCTGTACTTTATTGGGTTCTGTACTGATTAAAGAAAGTAAATTATTGGCAATGCCATTCATTACTATTTGATTATTGAACACTTTACAATTTATATTTTCAATAATTACATTGGAGTTTTTTATAATCAGACTTCCATTTACATCGGTCATTAAAACATTACGGGGAGCGTATAATATTTTGCCATTTTTAAAGTTGAGCTTGCCATTTAAAAACGAGTTGCTGTTATTGTTGTGCTCTACCGGTCCTTTGTAGCTAAGCAACACATCAGCTGTTCCTGCAGTAAGCTTCAATGATTCTGTTTGCAAGAGTTCATTTAAATCTTGTAAAGGAAAAACAGAATGAAGATCACAGGTAAGTGTAGGCTTTTGCAGGTTTAAGATTTCTATTGTTCCTGAGGTAATTTTAAGCCCATGCCAGCTTGCATTAAAATCATTGATTTTAATAACAGAGTTGGGATCTTTTCGGGCCATACCTGGAGTTACTTCATTTTTATAATAACCGGTAAAATTGGCCTTCTCAAAATCCATAAAATTAGTTTTGAGGCTGGCATCTTTTACATCCCACATGGCTTTAATATAAGGCTCGCCGCCTCTAAGCGGGCCATGTAATTCTGCTTCAGCATTGATGGGACTGCTTACTGATGCAATAGAAAGGGAAGAATCAATCCGCTTTGGCAACAATTTTCTTACATCATTGTATAAAACTTTTTGTGTTTTTACTTTTAATGTAAAACCCGGATTTTTGTCGCCCAGATCAAAACTACCGGATAGTGTATAAGGATGGCCGGAGAGTTTTACATTAATTTCATTAAAACTCAGTAGCTGCGTTATCTTGCCATATTGTAATTTAAAATTACCGCTAAATGTTGCCTCTTTTAAAAATATTCCATTAGGCAAATTAAAGGCAAGGCTTTTTACAAGTATATCCCCCTTAGTTTTCATTAACAGATTATTTCCATCATCATCCAAAGAAACCTTTAACTCATCAATAACAAAATCATGAAATTTGTTCTTTTTATTATCCAGTAAAGTAAAGCGCATCTGCTGCAGTAAAATGTTTTTTATAGAAATGGCTTCATCAGTCTTTTTAGGACCACCCTGCGGATCTTTTTTTGTTTCCAATAAATAAGTATTGGTATACCCTGCAGAGTCAGTATATAAAAATATACTACCTTGCTTTACCCTTATTCCACTGAGGGCAGCTTCTTTTTTTATCAGTTTAATGATATTCAGATTGATAAAAAGTTCCTTTGCTTTAAAAAAAGCATGTTTATGTGTGCTGTAAACGGTATCAGTAATCAAAATATTTTCAACATATACCGCTATCCTCGGAAAGGATTTAAAAAAGCTGATATCAGCATTTTCAATTTTTACATCTCCTTTAAGTTTATCACTTATTTGTTGGGTAACTTGGGTAATTATTTTTTTCTTATTGGCAGAAACATAAATATAGGCTGCTATAAAAAACAACAGCAGCAGTAAAAAACCAATCTTTAATACTTTAAAGGAATAATGGAGGATTTTTTTCAAAGTAGTATATATATGTGCTGTAAATATATTCAGCATTTATAATAATATCGGGTAAATGCTAAATTAATCTAAGCAAACATACTGCCGAATCTTAAAAAAATTGAATAAAAATACATTTTTGGTCATTGGGCAACCCACAAAGCCTATGTAAAAGAAGGAACTGAATTATTTACCAAACACATCAGAATTAATTTTTCTATAATAAAATGATTTTGATGGAATCTGAACTACAAACTCTCCTTACCAAACCGTTATTCTGGACATCTTTGTGAGTAGACGTATTTTGCTATGGTAAATATTGATTTGATGCTGTCGTGGTATTATATTTTTATAGTTAAAAAAGGAGACCAGGAAAATGAATAGGGATTAAGTTTTGAATTGGACTGTAAGCCCTCAAGATTTTACCACCGTTCAGACTGTTACTGTCGGTGATATCCATTTAGGATTCAAGATGTTGAAGTAAAGCAGGGAGAATTAAGAATATGAAAAAACTTGTTATTGAGAAATGATCTACATAACTACCTTATCAGCATCACCGAACCTTTTCTTTGTATTGTCCTGCCATCAAAAGTAACTGCTTCTGCAATCCAGATAAAATTACCGATGGGTACAACCACTCCATGTAAGCGGGCATTCCATTTATCAAATTCATTCCTTGCATTAAATATAATATTACCCCAACGATCAAAGATTTTAAAATAATTGAGTTCTTTTATACCAATGTAAACAGGTTGCAGGTAATCGTTCAACCCATCCCCATTGGGTGTAAATGCATTGGGAACATAAATATCTGCCCGGTTAAATACTTTAATCTTTATGGTATCGAACCCCTGGCAGCCCTCATTGGTTATTCCATTTAAATAATAGGTTTGATCATTGTTATATAAAACAGCAATGGGGTTGTAAATCCTATTATTATTTAACCCTGTTGCCGGTGTCCAAGTATAATTACTGGCGCCCATTGCCAGTAATTGCAAGGGCTGTCCTTTGGCAATAGAAGTATCCCTGCCGGCTGATACATTTACTTTTTGTATGCTGAATGTTTTGCTTTTGAGTGCCGATACACAGCCATTGGTGGTTGCTACCCTTAATGAAACCGTGAACGGCGAATAGGTAGAATAAGTAGCCAAAGGATTTTGTATTGTTGAAGTATTGCCATTGCCCATATTCCAGGCCCATAAATTTATAGCACCTAAGTTGTTGGTACTCCTGTCAAGGAACTGTACCCGTTTTCCAAAACAGGTGCTGTCGAAACTAAAATCAGCCTTCGGTATGGAATGAACGATCGTATTTATGATAGCTGTATCTGATATACAGCCCTTTTCATTTTGAAGCCAGAGTGAAACAGGATAGTTGCCGTGGGCACTGTATGTATGCACAGGATTGGTTGTGGTTGATACATTACCATCACCAAAGCTCCAGTTATATTGTGTTATCAATTGTCCCCCACCCGTACTTTGGTTATCAAAATAAACCTGGCTGCCAGTACAAATGGGTTTAAGACTGTCTATTTTAAATTTTGCATCAGGTTGCGGAAACACATCAACATCAGGGTATAATCTTAAAATGGTATCGTGCACACACCCTTTTGCAGACGTTGTTTGTAACTGAACATCAAACACACTTAAAGAGTGATAAACATGCGAGGGATTAATATTAGTTGATGTATTAGGATTTCCCGGTCCGGCCAAAGGGTCTCCGAAATTCCATAAATGGGCTAATGAATTTACATTGCCACCCTGTACTGAAGCAGTGCTGGTAAACTGTATGACTGCATTGGGCAGGCATCCATGCGTAAAATTAAACGATGCCTGCGGTGTAGGGTTTATGGTTACCAACCTTAAACTGTCGGCACGGCAACCAAAATTTGTAATAAAAGAATAAGTTATTGGGTAATTACCTGGATTTAACAATGCCGGGTCAAATGTACCCGCTGCTGGATCTGTGATGCCTGCACCTGAATAAGTTCCCGTTCCTGTTAGTCCCCAAATTTCTGATGCTATCATATTTACCGGAATGGATTCATTGCATATTTCAGGAATAGGATTGAATAAGATCTCAGGAGAAGCATTTAGGGTAATGATCTTTGAGCGGGTATCAACACACAGGGTTCCTGAATAAGATTTCATTTGTATCGTAAATGTTTTAAAGGCCGGGGTTCCAAAATTTAAATACCTGTGCATATAAAAACTCCCGTTAGGTACCTGACCAGGATTATTGTCAATGGTTGTATTCCCATCTCCCCAAAATATCTCCAGTTTGGTAATATTTCCAAAATCAACATAAGAGCTGTCCTTAATTTCTACATCCAGATTACTGCATAAGGTTGTAGGGTTCGTTACAATAAAATTAGCCCTGGGCACAGCACCATTTACCGTGAATGGTTTCGTAATACTATCAATACATCCTAAATAAGTTGATGCGATAAGCTTAACATTATAAACCGCGGCAGCACTATATACATGGGTAGGATTAACTAATGTTGACGTGTTAGGATTTCCTGGTGTAGCATTGGGGTCATCAAAGTTCCACAAATAACTTACTGTACTTGTATCTGAAATGGTTGTTGTATTCGTAAAGCTTGCAGTGGCATCCAAAAGGCATATTGATGGAACAAGAAAATTGGTGACCGGCTTTGCACCTGCTACTACTAAAGCAGTAAGGGTATCAGAGACACAATTAAATTCGCTGATAACAACAAGTTTTACATTATAAGCTCCCGCAACAGCATAAGTATGTAAAGGGTTTTGTAAAACTGATACGTTTCCATCCCCAAAATCCCAATGCCAGTTGGTAATATTACCGGCTGCAATGGTTGAAAAATCATAGAATTGAAATGGCGTGGTAAAGCAACCATTTGCGTATGAAAAATTAGCAACCGGCTTGGCTGCAACATGAAGTGTTTTTATTAAAGTATCTTTTGAATTGCATTGGTCATCCGACTCCACGATCAATCTTACATTATAACTGCCGTATGATGCATAGCTATGGTTTGGGTTTTGAGCAGCAGAAGTATTTCCATCACCAAATTTCCAGGAATAGGAAATGATCTGAGCGCCAGCACCGATGGTTGATGAATCCAGGAAAGCAACACTTAAATTATTGCATGAAGTGGTAAAACCGAAATTTGCAGTTGGCGCCACCCTGTTAAATACGATTAGCTTGCTTCTTATGAATGTGCCCCCGCAAACATTGGGATTGTTGATGGTTAAAGTAACCGTAAACTGATTGGGCGCTGAAGGAAAAACATGTGTAATATTTTGTCCTGAGCCCGTGTTGCCATCGCCAAAATCCCATGTCCAGGTGAGTGGCCCGGGCACATTGCTTACACCGGCAAAATCTATGGTTTTGCAATCAGGCAAAAAGTTATAGGTATAGTCAACATTATAATTAGTGACAAGCCTGTTGAAAAAAGTTGGATAACCTGCGTGGCCGGCCCTGCCATTCAATGAAATTGCCTGTGTAACATAATTACAACCTATACCATAAACATTGGGATCATTGATCACACTTGAATTTGGGTAGGTGTTGCTGTAGATCTTACCATCAGGGCCCAACTGCAATGCATCATGAACAATAATGATACTGTCTACCTGGTATTTTGAATTAAAGATCGTTGCCGAATCATGAATATCTACTTTATATTGGTAAGTGCTGGTTCCATTAAGATAAACCATCTGCGAATTTGGGGAAAATTCAACGCCATAAATACCTATCTGGTTTGATTGTGTAATCAATATCCTGTCAGAAATAATACCGGTAGTATTGTTGAACTTCAGCAGGTCCCACTTACCTTCCAGATTCCTGGCGCTGGCAATTTTTGTTCCGTCGGGTGACACTTTTATACAACCGGTCTTATATCCTAAAATGTTGCCCGTGATTGGAGCTACAGTTGAAAGAACGGGATTAATGTTTACTCCGCTGCAGGTTACTAAATATGACCTGTAAGTATGGTTGGCTTTGTCCTTAGTAATAACCCAAATATCTATGCCGTTTGCATGGCTGGCTGCAGTAAGTTTTTCGGTACTGGGTGCATAAAGAAGGATATTTTTATTCGCAGTAACATCTCCCAATCCTCCATTCAGTGTCATATCCAGTTCTGAATAATTATAGCCATCTGCTCCAGCATGCTCATCTGCATCGGCGGTGAAAACATAGTAAATGGTATTACTGCCTGGTTTAGGAATTACAATGGCTGAATGGGTTGAGGATTCATGCCCCAATAAACCCGTGCCATTAGGCATTACCTGATGAATACGGTTCCAGATATTCCTGCCATCAGTATAAAATAATAAATTACCAGTACTGTCGGATATTGTTGCACAGCCTTCGTGGGTGTACATCTGGCTGTTCATTAAAGCGGTTGGTGGGCTTGTGTTGAAGTTTAGCCCGGCATGGTCCCCGAAATACCAAATGTTTGCCTGTTGCGCCCTGGCACAAGGAACAGCAAAGCTAAAAAAAGCCAATAAGGGTAGGATGATTTTCATAAAGTGGGCTTTATAAAAACTAAAAAAGAATTAATAATTACGGATCAAATAATTGTATTGTTGAATGCTTCTTAAAACCTTTTATGGTTGTTTACAGGTATGAATTTGCCAGGTGATCTACTTAACTAATAATTGGCCAAATTAACATTAAAACGATGTACATTATTATGCTGTCCACATATATATATACATAATACGGATAAGTTACTAAATGAGAAAATTTGTACCAACTACTTTTTTGCAGGTTACCTATAATTTTGGTTGAGTCATTATTATAACGGCTTTTGCTTCCCCAATAAAATCCATTATCCCTGTTAAAATATATTTTCTTATTCTCATAACTTTCGCCCTGTTTGATTTTTACATTTGTATAGTGCATGAATGAAGTATCTTCTTCCAGTTTGTCTAATATTTCCTGTTGAGACAAATTTAAAAAGGATTTATTACACTATCCTTTTTAACCTTCATTTTATTTATTGTAATAGAATTAGCCCACGCCTGTTCATTCTGTTTACTCCAGTTTGCATTAATAATATATTCAACTGTTATATCTATTTTTTCATTAAAACATCCCGAGAGAAGAAAAATCAAAAAAGGAATAAGAAATATAGTGAGTTTCATTTGAAATATTTTTATTTTAACTTTAGTAGCCATCATATTTTACCATTTCTTCACTATTCCCATTAATCAGAATGTTTTTTATCATAGCGAAGCATTATATGGCATCCACTTATAGTCTTGTTCAGAAAGCCCGTTTGTGCGATTACAAGACATTACCAACGATAAATAAAAATCCAAAAATACGTGTAGCCTTTTAATAAGCATTCTTATTATGATAGGTTTTTAAATACTTCACCTTACGTTTTTTAAGCTAGTAGTTACTCAGGTTAACATCAAATCTGTGAACATTATTTACACTATCAATGTATATATAAACATAGAAAGGGTACGTTACTAAGTGGGAAAATTTATAGCAGGTGTTCTGCTCTAAATCTCCAAAGATCGTAGTCCGTTTTCCGCTAACATCATCCAACCATGTAAATCCATTATCCCGATTAAAATATATCCTGGCATTTTTATAGGAATACTCTTTTTTGATTTTCGCATTTGCAAACCATCTAAATAAGGAATCTTCCTCCAATTTGTTTAATATTTCTTCCTGACCTAAGTCCGAAAAAAAATTTATTATACTATCATTCTTAAGTTTCATCTTATTTATCTTTATTGCATTTGCCTGTTCATCCCAATGAGGATTGATTATATACTCACGGGTTATTTCTATCTTTTCATTAAGACATCCTGAGAGAAGAAAAATCAAAAAAGGAACAAGAAAAATAGTAAGTTTCATTCGAATTATTTTTATTTTAACTTTCGTAGTCATCACATTTACCATTTCTTCACTAATTCCCAATAAACAGAATCTTTTTTATCATATCGTAGCAGGCCTTGTGATTTACTCCAATATAGCATTGTTATAAAATCACTTCGCTTTCCATAGCCTAATTCATCTTCTCCGTTCAACACATAAACATCAGTGTACTTAGCATATTGTGTTTGTAATTTAATAGCTTTTACCATTTCAAGGCTGTCAAGTTTTATTTTACTTTTTCTATATAAACAAGCATCCTCTGCTAACACCCAAATATCCAGTTCAGCTCCTTATCTTTTCCTTTAATTATCTGCAATAAAGATTTTCTGAATAATATTTTTTCCCTTCTGAGTACTCATCTGTATGTTACAAAAGACAGATAGTACCTCATCTTTGGATCTTATCAAAGAGTATTGATCCGAATACCCAAAAAGTGTATCCTTTTTTAAAAGAAAAATAGTATCCTCTTTGCCTGTGTTTGATTTAAATACAAGAGTTTCATTTCCGGTATAAGGCATCCACTTGTAGTCTTTTTCAGAAAGATTATTTGCTCTTGTACATGACAATAATGAAATAATGATAATAAAATAGATAGTTTGCCTTTGCATAAACATGTATATTATAAGGCTATATTAATAATTGGCCTGGTTAATAACGAAGCGATGTATTTGTTCAGCAGAATCAATATAAACAATGAAATAATAATAACTTAATTTAGAAATTTCGTACCAGCTGTCTTTCTCAAGTTTCCCAATAATTTTGGACTTACGATCGCCACCTGGGGACCACCAGTCAAATCCATTATATTTATCAAAAAAGACTTTCTTACCTGTATAACTTTCGCCTTTTTGAATTATTATATTAGCAACCCATATAAATGTACTATCTGCTTCCAGCTTGTCTAGTATTTCACTTTGGCTCAAATCTGTAAAGGGATCTATTGTACTATCGCTCCTTACTTTAAGCTTAGTTATTTGAATAGAATTGTCGTATAACTTTTCACCCTTGAGGTTCCAATTTGCATTTTTAATATACTCAGAAGTGATTTCGATCTTTTCATTAAGACATCCTGAGAGAAAAAAAGAGAGAAAAGAAATGAAAAAATAAGAAATTTTCATGCGTCAAATTTTATCTTCTATTTATTAAATCTATTGTAGCAGCATTTATGGCATCGTAATCATAAAAATCATTTCTCAATGTATTATATTTATCATTAATGCCATACCCATTATCGATTTTCCACTGTTTATAAGCGGCTAAAGCGCCAATTACAATCAATTGTCCTTGCATGGAAAGATCCATTTCCACTGACCATGATGTACGGTATGGAGTTTCTACGCCTTCCAATATCTTAAATGGATTTGTATAATCATTAATGCGCTGAATCATATCTCTGTCAGCATTAACTGTTCTAATATCTTCTAAAAAACCGCCATATTTCTCCCCGGTTGCTGTAACTGATGCGTAATCCATATCATGTCTCTTAGCGATGGCATCGGACCAATCTATTGGTTGGAATGTAAAATCATAATTTATACTTTTTTCACCTCCATCTATTGTAATAGAACCCGGACCAGAATAAAGACCATGATAGGCAAAGTCGGATGAGCCTCCTTTTTGTCTTTGGTCCCATTCAGTTCTAATAGTTTTACCTTTGCTATTGTAATAATAATGCACTACACCTTTACCCATCGGGCCATAAGATGCTGAATTATACATACCTGCTGTACGACCATTTATTTTATTAATATCCTTATCCGTAGATTTATAATGCATATTAATCCCATTTACCCCATTTGCATAATGGTGAATAGATACATATTCCAACCCTTCCAGTTCTCTGCCATCGGTTACCCTATTTTCGGAAAAATTATAAGGTGATTGGTATCGATAATCATCTGATAAAGGATCTATTTGGGTAAACCTTCCAATTTGTGGATCATGCTGGCGATATTTAAACTCATAATAGTTAACATCAAAAACATCATTTAATTCCTGCCCCTGAAATTTATTTTTATTCTTCAATCTCCCACTTCCACTTGTACTTAAAGGATGTATCAGCAATCCAAAAGGATAGTAATGGTTCTCTTCCATTATCGGCCCTTCATTGGTAATGATCACTAAATTATCAAAATAAACATTACCGTCAAACAGGCTGGAGGTTAATTGTTCTTCATTACTTACATAAACCAGGAAATAACCTTGCTTGCTGGCTTCTATATCATTCTTTACCAGGTTTTTCCATTCGGGTTCAGCAGCATCCATCTCTCCCACCCGCAATGCTCCGCCTTTTATGAATTGCATAGCAGTGTCCATCAGCACATAATTCAGGTAAGCCCTTGGCCTGGTTGCGGGGAGTTTATCCTGGTTATCATCATCGGCAAACTGGCTCAGTGCATTGTTACTACTGAATGGACTTACTATTATATTATGCCGGTTATCTGAAGCTGCTTTACCTGCACCGCTGGCTGCATTGCCTAGACTTAAAATACCAGATAATAAATTATTTAAGATGTCCGCTCGTATGTTTTTGCTGCTGGTTTTGTTTGCCACTGGCCTATAGTAATATTGTACCCCGATATTGAATTTATCCCCCGCATTTACTTTTAATATTTTATACGGCACTTTACCATTATTGCCGCCGGGTTTTAGCAGGGCACATTTTTTATTACCTGGGTCTTTATCTTTTAACGCTGTTGGCAAAGGATTTCGGGTTGGTTGTAAAACATCTTCCCCAAATAATTCCCTTTCTTTAGCGATGTCTTCTTTGGTAATTGTTTGCGTTGGCAGATCCTCAAAGCTTGCCCGGTATTGAAACATTGGCGATGGGGTTGGTTGCTCAGTTAATACCATACGAATATTGCCCAGGTGATCTTTTACAAACCAGTCGTATTCATAAGCGATAGTATTGTTGGGTTGTATGGCATAGCGAATCCTTCCTTCTTCGGTTGCGATCTGGTCAAGCCCGGTACCAAATCCTCCACTAAATATAAATTCATTTACATAATTGGTAACAGTAACCGTAGTATTTGGGGTACTGGTATAATCTGTAACCGTTTTCCGGTACTTGTTTCCATGCGCATCGTAAGAGAATTTAATAACTCCTTTATCCGCTGTAGCCTTGTCATTAAGAATAACGATCGAGTTTACCAGGTTCAAATAATTATAACCAATAGCGGGTGCATCGGGGTTATAACCTAGTGCTGCAATATGTTTGTTAAGGTCCTTTATCATGTTACCATTACCATCATAATAATAATCCTGCGTGGTATTTCCCAAAACCTTGATCTCTTTAAAATCTCCCAAAGTAGATAATTGGTCGTTAACCGCATCATGTACTGCCATTAACCGGTTGCTGTTGCCGCCATTAAAATAACTGTACTGTAATTTATCAAGGAGCTGAACAGTGGTCCCCTTCACCCCCATCTGGTCCATAGATTGAATATTACCGTTTTCATCATACCGCATCATACCGTTATCATCGCCTGAAACACTAAAGTCCTTTTCACTGTTGATCCAGTTGCTATATTTAAGTTCCGTAAAATCTGCCTTTTTCAAACGGTTTGTGTTATCATAGGTATAGTCGTATTTTCTTTGAATACCTGCACCGTTTGGTGAGGGCGTCCATATACCCAGATCATCACGCCCGGCTTTGCCTGCACTTGCCCATGACATGCTCCCAATATTGCCGTTTAGTTGTGGATTTGGTAATGTTCCACCGGATATTAATGTATTATACCCCAACTCGTAACCAAAATTACGTTGATTAGTAGGCTTGATATTACCATTAAGATAATTAATATTGGCACCCCTTAACCAGCCACGGATATTGTAAGTATAGTCTTGTTTATTTTCACATATGGTTCCTGTACCTGTTGTTTTGATCTTAAGACGGCCCAGTATATCAAATTCATTTGTTACGATCAATTTCTCATTGGTTGTGTTAAAAAGATCAGTAACCTTTTTATAAATTCTGGTAACCTTTCCTTCAATATCAAGTTCATTTTTTGTAACCACCGACCACTTTACACCATACGGATCAACAATTTCCTGGTTTGCCAGTGTTTTACCAGTAAAATCATATTGGTGGGTAACAACATCTGTTATATAATCAAAAACATAAGGTACTCCCATTAATGTTTGCTTTGTGGTTTGTAATACGCGGTATTCCTTATCATAATAATTAATGGTATATAAATATTCATTTCCATTGAGCACAACAGTTGGGTCAAGGATCTTGGCCTTGGTGGCTGTTAGTTTTCCTTCAACTGTTATATTCTTTTCAATTACCCCGGGATAATCGCCCGAAGCTGTAGCCTGGCCGGGTGTATAGGGTAACGTATACCCGGTAAAAAAAACAGCTCCCGGATGTTCAGCAACTGAATGATTATAATGATCATACAGGTTTACTGTCAGGATCTCGAGCTTATCCATATAAACAAATGTAGGCTTGTAACCAACAACCAGCTCATCTCCCAATATTGATTCAGGTCCGTTCCCGGCTATGATATCCTGGTCTACCTGGGTTTGTAAAGACGCCCTGTCATCATTAGAGAACCAAAATGCAGTAGCCAGCGGCCTGTTCAAAAAATCATATAAGGTAAATAACCATTTTCGATTAGCCTTCATATTGCCATCCTGGGTTAGTATCAGCCTATCTCTTTTATCATATACCAAATTAACGGGTTGGGCTCCCGGAACATGCTTGATGATCAACCTTCCCCTCTCATCATATTCATACCAAAAACATAATTCATTGATAATATCCTGATTTAAAACCCAACTGTTATTCCTTAAATATTCGATCGCTTTTGGAGGCAACACATATCTTAGCCTGTTCAGGTTATCATATACATAATAAGTACATAACCAACCAATATGCTGATCTCCCACTCCTATTGTATTAGCAAGCTGTACTTTTTTTAAAATGATATTTCCGCTTTTATCTTTATACTCTTCAAGCTGTTTTCCGTTCTCATCATAGGTTTTTATTTTAACCAGGTCTCCCTGTTGGTATGTATATGATGAAATAACAGGAGCAACCGGGCTAAGCGTATTATCCAACTCCCAGGATTTTACATTATCTCCGGCTGTTGGGTCATATATCTTAAACTCGTTTTTAACCGAAACTTCACCACTGCCGCTTCCAATTGTGCCGGCCCATACATTCCCCGGTGAAAATGTTTGTATCACCCGGTTCAATGGAGAAAATTCATAAACATTTATGCTGAATGGATTATTATCAGGCAGGTCATTTGGTAAAGTTGCAGGATTATTATTTTGATAAAAAGCAAGCTGTTCAGTTTGCCATGCTGCCCTGAAAACTCCTGTACCGGTTAATGGAGCAGCATAGGGCAGGTATTCATTAATAACCCTACCCAGGTTATCATATTTTTTGGGGAGAATAATATCTACCCCCATTTCCTTTGCATTTATCAATACAGTTTGCTCACTCCTCCCCAAACCATCAAGGTATTCAACTTTGGAGACCCTTGATACCGGTGCTACATTATTAACTGCCACAGCTGTTTTGATACCGGGTTGTTTAAGCTCAGTGGTTGTTACAAAATTTTTGTTGGTAGATTGCGCATTGATACTATTTGTATACATCAATACGATCATTGCTAATAAAATATGATTAGTTACCAGCGGTTTTTTATTGAAAAGATACATCTGAATTAAATTTAGTATTATGAATGTAGTATCCTGGTTTTTGCCTCTTTCAATTGCATGGCACAACCAGGCTGGCATAGTTGTAACAGATCCTTTTAACGATATCCTTGTCTTCATTTCTCACAAATTTCAGCCTGTTCAAGCCATCATACTCATAGTAAACTGTTTTCCCATTCACATCAGTTTCACTGGTCATTCCTATCAGTGGATCAAAAGTATAAGTGCTCATCTGCGATAAGGCCGGGTAAAACCGCACTTCATCAATATAAGTTGTATTAAAAGAATGCCCTTTGATGATCGTCAATGTACCGGTGAATGATGCCGGGATTAAATACTCAGAATAATTCCACCCATTCCTGGTCTTAATATTTGGGGCAAAGGGCGTGATTATTTCCACGTTACCATTGAAATACCGGACCACAAGCGGAGGATGGTTCTGCAAAGGTTCCTTGTGCCAGAAACTAAGTTTATAATCCTTGCCCTGACTATTCAGGTTTATAGTGATGGGCTCCTGCGGAAACCAGGCCCCGGGATATCTTAGCCTATAATATCTTCTTCCAGAAAATGCACCAGCCGGGTCGTTTATGATATCAGCAGGGTTGATCGACATATTTGCTCCACCCTCATCGGCTTCAAAACTCGAAAAAGCTATTTCAGAATTATTGGCATTCGCAACTTTTGCAACAGGATACATTTTATTATAACTCCAGATATAAGATTCTTTGATATCATTGGTTTTATGCTGTTCCAATATTCTTCCATTAACATCATACAAAGGAAAATTCACTTCAGATCTATAGTTAGGATCAAAGGCAAACCAGCCGGTATTGGTATTTGATTCAACAAAAGCATTCAATGTTCCATTAGTTCTAAGTTTAAATACTTCTTTAACCAGGGGTTTATCCGAATGATATTTATTTAAAATGCCGCCAATATATTTTTTATTATTTCCATTCTGGTCCTGCTTATATGCGAACTGCTCAACTTTTGCATTGAAAATGTTTTTAGTTTTTAAATTTGATATTGCAACTACAAAAGGGTCATAGATATTTGAACTGTTATAATCAAATGGGAATTTACTATAGCTCACGGTTTGCTCATTGCGGCTACCCTTAATATCTTTTTGCAAGTATGGTAAAAGATACTCTTTGTTAGTATAGGTATATTTCCTATAGTCAAACTCCTGAATACTTTCACTGTAATTGATTCCGTTTTGATCATAGATCCTGCTGATCTTTTTTACCGGGGGATACCAGGCAGATGTGTAAACAGTTTTTCCATAAAGATTTGCTAGCCAATGACTGGTTATTTGTTCACAGCCGGGAACAGAGTATGGAGATAGTGTCCATAATTTATATTTACTCACGAGCAGGCCCTGGATATCCTTTTGTCCATATATGGCTGGATTGGGAGCATATGAAAATTCTTCATATTTGATTTTAAGCCCCGATTGACTGAACGTGGTCTCATTTTTGAGCAGCCCGCGTTTCCAATCCAAAGAACTCTTTGCAGGGAAAGGATATTTAAACAATACCGGGCTTACCTGTGGATTAAAAAAGCATGACACATTATACGTTTCATTTGTTATATCAGCATGGCCCGGATCCAGGGCGGTATGAAATTCAACCCTATATTTTCCATTGTTAGGCTGACTAATTTCAGCAAAACTATATCCACCGGCTGCGCCCCTGGTTGAATTTTCAGGATTTACCCTGCCGCCTGAAAAGAACTTCCTGGTCAATGCGTAATAAAAATTACTCTGATTCATTAAACCCGCTTCTCCCATGGTATAATTATTAGTTGGATAATTATACTCGCTGTTCAATAAGTTATCCGTATTTACAAAATTGCCATAGGCGTAATTTTTTATAATGGGATTAGCTGTTGCTGATTCATATTCCCTGCTTTGTTTAACACGAATACCATTCCATGCCACGGTATTCCCACTAAACTCAAATTCAAATTCTTTATACCCACCGGTTGGATATACAATTTTATTTAGGGCCCCAATATGCATTTTTGCCAGGTCTGCATTTTTAGTACCCCCATACAAAGCTGAATAATTGACGGGGTTAAAAAACAGGATAGGCCGGGCCAGAGCATTTCCTATACGTAAAGGAGCTATGCTAATAGAACTTGGCGGCAGATAAGGAAATGTATACCAATAAAAAAGCATTTGGCTTGTATGTCCATCATTTGGGAATGGATGTCTTGATACATTGGTATTTGCAAATCCAAAAAGATCCTGCTCAGTAGATGTTCTGTAGGGAAGCTTTCCGTTATGATAATTAAAACTATACGCTGGTAAACTAACTCCATTTGCTTCTTCCTGCACCGCAGATAAGAACATTCTTTTCCTGAATTCCGGTGGTACATTCCATGTTTTAGTTTGATATACCAGTGGCTCTGAAATAATATCTGAAAAATAAAAATAGGATACCATACTTATAAAATCTCCGCTTCCTGTATTGTTGTATCGCGATGGATAAACTTTGTAAGTAAACTGCTCATGAGCACTTTCAGACTCTGTTGTATGTAAGATGCTATAATTAAAATTTATTTTTTTAATGGCAACATTATTACGGTCACGTATTGTCATATAATCCAGGCGTTGGTCCCCAATAAGGTCCTCCCGCGCAGTATTACTGGCAAATTCTATTTTACTGTTGACTGAAGTCGAAATTGAAAGCAGTTTTTTAAACTTCAGTTCGATGGTTGCTTTTGAAACAGTAAAATTTTGTTTCGCTGGCAAGCGGTAGATCTTGCGGTACGAATCCCAGGTTGGAGATATTGCGGACATAAAGACCGGCATAAACCTATTCCCATTCGGGTTTACCGTTAAACCGCCGTTTATACTTGATTGAAATCTCATGATATTATCTATCAACGTAGGAACACTTGCAGAAAAAGAACGGTCATTTTGATACGAAATAGTTGTACCAGAGGAATAGGTAAAGATTATCTCATCACCCTTTGCAGAAGTAATTTTATTTAACATCCAGGAAGAAGGATAAGAAAAATATTCCGTGGTTTCGTTCGTATGGATAGATTCAAAATCTTCAAAGCAACCTGCAAGTATCGGGTTGTTACCAGGTATATTACAGGGATGACCGGGGATCGCACCCATCAGATATGGATATCGCTCATATACCCAATAAAAATAAGTTTGGTTATTAGCGGTATAAAATGATGTTAAAGGGATGCCATCTGCTTCTACTACAACATTTGCTGCAGTAACAGCAACAGCCCTGTAAGTATACAGCATGCTGCTGTTTTGCACTGTCATTTTTGTTTCTTCTACTGGGGCATTGTTATAATTATTATAGCCAACATTACCGAATTCATATTTAAATCCATCTTCTGTGAGTATGGTAAAGCCCGTTATTTTATTAACCCCATTAATTACCTGGAAAAGCGGGGTAATATTAAAATTGGCTTTCGGTATGAGGTTAATATTTCCATCCTGATCAAATAAAAATTTACCAGAATAGTTCCCGAAATTAAAATAGAATTCATCAGGCTGCAGGTCCCATCCCCTGTCGGGGGCATTGGTTCTTGCATTCCAATTCCCTTTTGCAATAATGTTTTTAAGAATGTTGATATCGGGATTGGGAGCATCAAAATAAGACAGGTCAACATTTTGACCGTTTCCCCTAATATTTAAGTACCCCCAACCCGGCATTTGATAAGATGGGGAGATCGTATTGCCTAAGAACTCATCAGGCAAGTTCTTCATTACCCTTGTAATAACTCCTCCTGCGTTAAGGTTCCATCCCAATCCTACCCAGGTACCAATATCATTTACTTTATGTGCATTTACGTTTGCCTGCAAAGAAATTGGCAGACTGATATTTCCGCTTTCAAGCGTATAAAGCGGGAGATTAACATTTGTTTTGCCGGTGTATAGATCAACATTATCGCTGATGATATTTGTGAGTGCCGCACTGTTTGGAGAAGGCATAATTACCGGAGCAGTTGTTGCATCGATCGCCGTGCCATCACCAAAAGAAACCAGGGATGGATTTGTAGTATTACCAGCACTGTCACGTTTAGGA
Source organism: Ferruginibacter sp. (assembly GCA_046596255.1). Lineage (GTDB taxonomy): Bacteria > Bacteroidota > Bacteroidia > Chitinophagales > Chitinophagaceae > Ferruginibacter. The sequence continues at coordinate 50,763 of JBKJMZ010000205.1, forward strand.
TCATGAATATTGTTTTTCAGGATATTTTTCAAACTGTCCTGGCTTTTTACAGCGTTTATTAAACCAAGCGTGCAAAAGAAGAAAATTATTTTATACATGATCTTATATTTTAAAATTTGAAAACAATCAATACTTAAAAATTATATCCCACCCGGAACTGCAAGGCCTGTGTCTGTGGCAATTTTTGTTTTGCTAAAAAATCATACAGCAGCATTACATTGCCTTTCAGTTTTCCTAAATTGTATTTCTTATTGATACCGATGAGTGCAGCCGGTTTCCACAAAGCAGTTGAGCTACCGTTAAATGCAGGCAAGTGCCGGAAAGACCTGAATGCAGCATTATAATTGTATTCAAATCCTCCATTCACAAAAAAATTACCTTTTAGTTTCCAGTCAACAAAACTTCGCAACCCAATCCCGGCAAAACTGAATTTGATATTATTGAACCCTGTACCAAGGCCCAGCTTATAACCTGTGCCAAACCCAATATTGCTTTTGCTATTTAATTTATAGGCTACCTGTACGCCTATATCGGCTGTACCGGGTAAAAAATTTGTGGCTTTTCCAAATTGCAGGTTTGTACCAACCTGAAGCCTTTGCTTAAATGTTTTACTTTTCATTTCATTGGGCTTAAAGTCAGGCATCTCTCCTGTATTATCTGAACCCGGGAAATGATTTTTTAGTTCCTGCAAAGGAGAGTTCAATGAACCGGCATTTGATTGTGTGAGTTCCTGAATACTGGATCCAGAAATATTTCTTTGTTGTAAACCCTGAACAATGGAAGCATTGCTCTGGTAACCTAAGGCAGCATAATTATTGGTAGCATTTATATTGGTGCCTGCACTACCTAAAGAATTTCCAAACAGGGAAGAGAGGCCATTATTCTTTTCCATGAAATCTGTAAAGCCAGGGATCTTTTTCAGCAGTGTAGTAGCCGCTTCTTCTAATTTTTTCGGGTCTGAGAAGATCTCTTTGTAATTTTTTATTGTTTCGGCATAGTAGTAGGCTTCTTTACTGATCTTATCCAGGTATTTATTCTTTCCCAGGTGCTTGAGGCCAACAGCAATTAACTGTTGTTTTCTTTCCTTTATGAATTGTTCTATCGCTTCCGTATTCTTTACATCCTCTTCCAGTTCGTTCATTTTCTTTACTGTAGACTTAACAGGCTGAATGATATCTGAATTGATGTTATCCTTTTGCTCCTTAATAAACCTGAGACTGGTATTCAATTTATCCCTGTACTCATTGTATTGAGCCCTATATCCATTTGCAATGTTCTGCCCCTCTTTTAATTTTTGTAAAAGGGTTGTAAATGTAGTTTTGCCTGGCCCGAATAAATTCTTTGCTGCTTCAGGATTGGTTTTTTCTAATAACGACTGGATCTTTTTTTCCCAACGACTGAGTTTAGCCAATGTTTTTTCTGTTTTGCTGTTAATACGGGTACTATATTTATCGATCTTTTTATCAATTGCACTAAAATATTTTATTGGAACGTTTTGTAAAGACCTAAAGGCACTGTCTGATTGTGACTTGCATAATATGGGCAATAGCAGGATCGCAAGAATAAGTTGAAATTTTGTTTTCACTGTAATAGGGTTGAAGGATGAGTTGCTGTTCTTATCAAACAATTTCACTACAATGATAATCTCCTTTTAAAAAAATAAAAAGGGGAAACCCTCTTTAAATAATGGGAAAATTCTGGAGAGTCATTTTTTACTTTACTGCCCTCTCGGGATTGTAGATTACTTTTTAAAAGTTATCCAGGTGGTTTTTTATATGCCTTTGCGAGGTTCTTTCTAAAAATTAATGATGCTGAATTTGAATTCATCCAATACGATTCGGGTAAAGTTGTAAAGGTTATAATGAAAAAGTGGGGCCGCCAGGAAGATGCTAAAAAGATAAAGTAAACAGAACAATTTTACAAAGCCCTTTATATAAATGGAGCATCATGCTGTACTTCGGGCCTTAGCACAATTATAAATTGAAGGTAAAAAAATACTCAAATCCTATTACCGTTCTTTTAAATTTCAACTACTGCTTTAGCTTTCTTATTTTTAACACATGAAATTTCAATTCTGGACAATCGGTAAAAATCACGAACCCTATGTTAAGGAAGGAGTTGAATTATTTACAAAGCGGATCTCCAATTATTACCCGGTTGAATGGAATATCATACCCATGCCCAGGAACTCGGCCATGCTGAGTGAAATGGACCTTAAGAAAAAAGAAGGGGAAATGATAACCGGTTTTTTACAAAAAGAAGATTACCTGGTTTTGCTTGATGAAACAGGCAAACAATTGACAAGTGAAGCTGTTGCAGCATTTATCCAGCAAAGAGCCAATGAAAGCACCAAGAACATTGTCTTTTTAATTGGTGGCGCTTATGGAGTTAGCGATGCCATTAAGCAGCGGGCCAATTTTCAGTGGAGCTTATCAAAGCTTGTTTTTCCGCACCAGTTGGTAAGAATGGTTTTGGCTGAACAGGTTTACAGGGCCTGCTCAATAATCCGAAATGAAAAGTACCATCATAGTTAACAGAATGATTTAGATTTGGCAATTAAACACTAAATATGAATTTCTCGGATTACCCTATCACGATTGCTTTAATTGCTGCCAATGTCATATTTTCTTTAATTGGTTTTTCCAATGCCGCAATGGTAGATAAGACCATCATGTGGCCATACCGGGTAGCAAGGGAAAATCAATGGCACCGTTTTATCACTTCAGGGTTTTTACATGCCGACTGGATGCACCTGATCTTTAACATGTTCACGCTTTTCTTTTTTGGACGCAACCTTGAACTTTATTTTACTTATTATGGACTGGGAGGCAATATTACCTACCTGCTGCTTTACTTCTTAGCATTGATCGCTTCTGATATCCCCAGTTATATAAAACATAAAGATGATTACAATTACCGTTCACTTGGGGCTTCGGGAGCTGTATCTGCAGTAGTGTTTGCAACCATACTCTTCAGTCCTTGGAGCAGCATATATATTTATGGTGCATTAAAGATCTCAGCTACTGTTTATGCCATCCTGTACATCGTTTATTGTGTGTATATGGGCAAGCGGGGCGGAGATAATGTAAACCATGATGCCCATTTATGGGGTTCAATATTCGGGCTTGGTTTTACACTTATATTAATTGCATACCTCCAGCCTGCACTATTTACAGGGATCCTGGAAGAACTGAAACAACCCAGCTTATTTGGAAAGTGATAAGCTGATCTGAAGTATATTTTTAGTGTTGGGCTTTATTTTAAAACGGTCATCAATGCGCAATCCAACCACCCAGATGATCTTTTTATCCATTTCGATGATCCATGTTCTTTCTTTCTCGGTTAGGGATAATTTTTGGTCAATAAAAAACCGGCTTAGCTTTTTCTTTCCTGCCCGTCCGGCAGGCAGGTTTTGCATTCCCAATGGATAAAAATAATCTCCCTGTTTCCATTTCCTCAGCAGCAATGGGAATTTAATTTCATCAGCATGTAATTGCGCTGTTAATTGAGAATTGATTATTGAACCTGCCTGTCCGGCAGGCGGGTATTGAATATTGAATATTTTTTTGAGTTCTAAAGTTCCTTCTTCAAATTCCACTTCCCCCTCCCCTTCGATCAAAATATTTTCTGCTTCCCTGGTTTCATTTGGCGAAATAATAAGCCAGTTACGGTTCTTAAGCACGCGGTGAGATGCGGACTGAATATATTTACCGCTTTCACTTTTCAATAGTGCAATTATTTCTTCGGATTGGTGGGCAGTAAAGCCATATTCTTTGATGATCTCATAAATGATCGTTTGCAAAGGTTTTATCTTCACCAGTTTTAAGACCGGGATATGAATCTCGTTGCCTTTTTGTTCCAGCAATTTCTTTTTATGCAGATCAACAGATTGCCTGTACAGCAATTCAATTTCCCGGAAGCGATCAATATTATTTATCAAATTATCCTCTACCTGCGGAAAAACCTTCTTTAAGGCAGGGATCAATTCATTACGGAAATAATTCCGGCTGTATTTATCAGAAGCATTGGATGAATCCTCAACAAACTCCAGTTTATTACTTGTGGCAAACCCAAGCAGCTCTTCTTTTTTAACAAACAACAACGGCCTTATAATATTTTTCTGTTTGGGTAAAATACCATGAAGCCCGTTGATGCCTGTACCTTTAAAAAAATTCATCAGTAAGGTTTCTATATTATCGTTGGCATGATGGGCGGTGAGAAGAAAATTGGCAATGGGCAGTTGGCAATCGGACTCTGGTGATTTATCGCTTATTGCCAATTGCATATTGCATATTGCAAATTGCCAATTGCCAATTAGTTCACTAAACCATTTATAACGTAATTCCCTTGCTGCAACCTGGATGCTGCATTTATTCACTTTTGCATATCCGGCTGTATCGAATTTTTTAACCAACACTTCAACATCATATTTTTTTCCAAGAGCTATTACAAATGCTTCGTCTCTTTCGCTTTCTTCTCCCCGTAATTGAAAATTACAATGTGCCATGATGAAATCATAACCTGCCTGCTTACATAGTTCACATAACACCACAGAATCTACTCCACCGCTTACCGCAAGCAGCAGCTTATCCTTTGGGTGAAAAAGATTTTGTTGTTTGCTGTATTGTTGAAACCTTAAAAGTAAATTCATATCCTTCTCCCCTAAAGGGGAACTTAAATTGTTACCATATAATTTATATCTTAAAACTAAAAATTCATAAAATCATTCTCTACTATTTAATAAATCCTCCTTTAACCTAAGGTCTGCCAGTTCCCCCTTCAGGGGGCGGAGGGGGTCTTCACTCTTCAATATCCTCCAATGCCGCCTGCAATTCCATCCTTGTATGATGATCATTCGCCTTCTGGGATTCTTCTATCCCCCGCTTATAGATCCTAATTGCCTTATCATAATCACCGGCCCGTTCCAATAATTTGCCCAGGTGATAATATGACCCGATATAGGTAGGCTCCCTTAACAAGACCTCATTGAACAGTTTGCGGGCCTCCTCGTCCTTATCGACCTTTATATATTCCAGGGCCAGTGCATGCTGCAGAAAACTATCCTTGCCGGATGTTTTCATGTATTCCAATAATTTTTCTATCCTGCCCATTAAACAATAATTTTTTTCGTTTTGTAATCAATTTACATTCGCATCGCTTATCTTTGTATTAGTTGCATAAACAACTTATTTCAGGATTTTTAAAATAATACTACATGAAGATCTTAGTTTGTATCAGTAAAACCCCTGATACTACGGCAAAAATAGCCTTCGCCGATAACAATACGAAATTCGCTGCTGACGGGGTGCAATGGATCATCAACCCATACGATGAATGGTATGCCCTGGTAAGAGCTATTGAACTGAAAGAAGCAGACCCATCCACAGTTATACATTTAATTACTGTAGGCGCTGCAGACAATGATCCTATTATCCGCAAAGCCCTTGCTTTGGGTGGCGATGAGGCCATCAGGGTTAATGCCGACAGTCATGATAGTTTTTACATCGCCTCGCAAATTGCCGAGATCGCAAAAAAAGGAAAATACGACCTCGTTTTCACCGGAAAAGAAACCATCGATTATAATGGTTCATCCATTGGTGGTATGGTAGCTGAACTGCTGGACCTGCCCTATGTTTCCCTGGCTACAAAATTTACACTCGAGGGAAGCACAGCAGTTATCATACGGGAGATTGAAGGTGGTGAAGAAACCAACAAAGTAGCTCTGCCATTGGTAGTAAGCTGCCAGAAAGGAATGGCCGAGCAACGCATTCCCAACATGAAAGGAATTATGGGCGCAAGAAGCAAGCCGCTGAATGTTGCAGAACCTGTAGCAGTAGATGCATTAACATCAGTTGCTTCTTTTGAACTGCCGCCTGCAAAAGCTGGTGTAAAATTAGTTTCGGCTGATACACCAGAAGAACTTGTGAGGTTGCTGCATGAGGAGGCGAAAGCGATATAGCAGCCCCTCCTATCCTCCCCGATGGGGAGGGAAACGTAGAAGATTAACGGGAAGAATTTAGCGAAAATGAAAAGCATATTTAATTAACAAACTCTAAACTTCCAGTTCCCTCTCTTTCGGAGAGGGGTTGGGGTGAGGCTTTAAATAAATTATCCATTATCAATTATCCATTTTTAAATTATCCATTATCATGGTTTTAATTTTTCTTGATCAATCAGAAGGGCACATCAAAAAATCATCCTTTGAAGCCGCCAGCTATGGAGCTAAGGTTGCAGAGTTAACCGGTACAACTGCAGAAGCCATCGTGTTGGGTAATGTGAATGACGACCTCGCAACATTGGGTAATTACGGTATCAAAAAAGTGCATACCGTTAAAAATGCTGCACTTGATCATATCGATGCCCAGGTATTTACCAAAATAATTGCAGATACAGCCAAAGCTGTGGATGCTAAGGTCATCATCTTCTCAAACAATTTCAACGGCAAAGCCATTGCCCCACGCTTAAGTGTAAGGTTGAAAGCAGGGCTTGTTTCGGGCGCTGTTGCACTGCCTGATACCAGTAACGGGTTTACCGTAAAGAAAAATGTTTTCAGTGGTAAAGCATTTGCTCATGTTGCTATTGCTACTGATATAAAGATCATTGCACTGAACCCAAATTCATACAGCATTACAACCACTGCAGCTACAGCGGAAATAGCTGAATTTGCAGCTACTGTGGATGCAGCCAAAGTGCAGGTAACAGCCACCAATAAAGTTGTTGGTGAGATACCTTTGAGTGAAGCTGAGATCGTGGTCAGCGGGGGCCGCGGGTTAAAAGGTCCTGAGAACTGGGGCATGGTGACAGAACTTGCAAAATTATTAGGTGCGGCTACTGCCTGCAGCCGCCCGGTTGCCGACAGCGACTGGAGGCCTCATCATGAACACGTGGGACAAACAGGTTTGGCCATTGCACCCAATCTATATATTGCTATTGGCATTTCAGGTGCTATTCAACACCTTGCCGGTGTGAACAGGAGTAAGGTAATTGTAGTGATCAATAAAGACCCCGAAGCGCCATTCTTTAAGGCCGCAGACTATGGAATTGTTGGTGATGCTTTTGAAGTATTGCCAAAGATCATTGATGCAGTAAAGAAAATAAAACAGGGGTAGGAAATCAGTATAGCGTCTCAGTTTGAAATCTTCAAAATTGCTGTCCGGCGGAGCAAGGCATGCTCAGGCTTGACAATATATTTAAAGCCTTTCAACTTAGTTTTGAAAGGCTTTTCTTTTATATTTGCTCTTTAGACCATCTTTATTTATAAAATGATCAAGGGGATTGTTTAAATATTAGATGGACTTATACCGATAGAAAAACTGATTGCCTACATAAGGTCATTGTCGGTATTACACTAATGGAATAAAATTTGCAACTGGGATAGGATATGAAAAAGATTGAACTGGAAATAGTGGCTTTATCACACAGTATTACACAAACACATTCTTATGCTGTAGTGTTGGGAGAGATAAATGGTTTACGCCGCCTGCCCATTGTTATTGGTGGCTTTGAAGCGCAGGCCATTGCTGTGGCTTTGGAACGCATGAGCCCAAGCAGGCCACTTACCCATGACCTGATGAAGAATTTTATGATGGCTTTTAATGTTGACCTGCACGAAGTAGTGATCAATGACCTACAGGAAGGCATCTTTTACAGCAAATTAGTTTGCAGCTCAGCCAACGATACTGTGGAAATAGATTCCCGTACTTCTGATGCACTTGCACTGGCTGTAAGATTTGGTTGCCCTATTTATACCTATGATACTATTTTAGACCAGGCCGGCATTTTAATGGAAGATGATGGTAAAACAAAATCAACAGCTCCGGTAACCACGGAAACCGGTGGAAGTGATGACCTGAAATCATTGTCTCTTGAAGAACTTGAAGGCCTGCTTTCTGAAGTACTGGACCATGAAGATTATATTCGTGCAATTGCCATCAGGGATGAGATAAAAAGCAGGAAGGCGAATTAATGGATAATGTTTTAATGGATAATTGATAATGTCTTCCCATTTTACTCCTTTTCATTTATGCTGCATTATTTATTCATGGCTGTTCTTATTCTAAAACATTATCAATTATAAATTATTTCATTATCCATTAACATGATCGTATTTCCCAATTGTAAAATAAACCTTGGCCTGCATATCGTTGGTAAACGGGAAGATGGTTATCACAATCTTGAAACTGTATTTTATCCACTTACTTTTAAAGATGCACTGGAAATAGTTCCCAACCACAACAAAGATGAAAATGAATTTACCGCAACAGGCATTGCTGTTGATGGTCCAGCGGAAGACAATCTCTGTTTAAAGGCCTGGCATTTATTAAAAAAAGATTTTCCAAAATTGTCTGCAGTAAAAATTCACCTGCATAAATCCATACCCATGGGTGCAGGTTTGGGTGGAGGCTCTGCAGATGCAGCTTTTATGCTGAAGATGCTAAATGATCATTTTAATCTGGATATTTTTGAAGAACGTTTAATAAGATTTGCTTTAGAGTTGGGAAGTGATTGCCCATTCTTCATTATCAACAGACCCTGCTTTGCAACCGGGCGTGGCGAAGTACTGGAGGAAGTTGACGTAGATCTTTCTGCATATAAAATTGTTTTGATAAACCCGGGTATTCATATTAGTACGGCCTGGGCATTTTCAAAACGGTCAGACGGCTCCCAGTCGTCTGACCCTTTAAAATCGCTTAAAAAGATCATCAGCCAACCAATAGAAACCTGGAAAGATGAACTGCAAAATGATTTTGAAAACCCTGTTTTTGAAGCCCATCCTCAAATTAAAACAATAAAAGAAAACCTGTACCAGCAAGGCGCTATCTATGCAGCCATGAGCGGCAGTGGCAGCACCGTCTTTGGTATATTTCCGCAGGACCCCGTGGGTAATAAAGAACCCGATACTAATGCAGTAATTAAAGAGAACTATTTTATCAAAGTAATAAATTAGATTATCTTGCACTCAAATTAATTATCATTAATACACTGTTGAACATACCATCTTTTTTGTACAGTAATCTCGATCTGCTCAATCATCGAGGATAAGCCCCTCCTAACCTCCCCGAAGGGGAGGAACACGACTCTGTGTCTTTAAACTTTTTTCCCTTTTCAACATTTTATTTTTATTATCATGAACACAACTGTTTCTATGACTGCCAATACCCAAAAATATTTAGACCTTGAAGATAAATATGGTGCACACAATTATCACCCATTACCCGTGGTATTAAATAAAGGCGAGGGCGTTTTTTTATATGATGTGGATGGTAAGCGCTATTATGATTTCCTGAGTGGATACTCTGCCGCTAACCAGGGGCATTGCCATCCAAAGATCATCGCTGCATTGATTGTGCAGGCTCAAAAACTTACGCTTACTTCCCGTGCATTTCTTAACAACCTGCTGGGCGAATATGAAAAGTATATCACCGAATATTTTGGCTACGATAAAGTATTACCCATGAACACCGGTGTAGAAGCAGTGGAAACAGCCATTAAGCTTAGCCGCAAATGGGGGTATGAAGTGAAAGGCATTCCGGCCAGCCAGGCAAAGATCATTGTATGCGATGGTAATTTTCATGGCCGCACCATCAATGTTATTTCATTCAGCAGCGACCCAACTGCTAAAAATAATTATGGCCCCTTTGTACCGGGTTATGAATTGATCCCACATAATGACTTGCCTGCTTTGGAAAAAGCATTACAGGACAAGAACGTTGCAGCATTTTTATTTGAACCCATACAGGGCGAAGCCGGTGTTATTGTTCCTGACGAAGGATATTTTAAAGGAGTACGCAACCTCTGCAATAAATACAATGTTTTAATGGTAGCAGATGAGATACAAAGCGGCCTTGCCCGTACCGGTAAAATGCTCGCCTGTGATCATGAAAATGTACGTCCCGATATTTTAATCCTCGGCAAAGCCTTAAGCGGCGGGGTTTTACCGGTGAGTGCTGTTCTTTGCGATGATGAGATCATGATGACTATAAAACCAGGCGAACATGGAAGCACATATGGTGGCAACCCCCTGGCATGTGCTGTTGCCATTACTGCATTACAGATTTTAAAAGACGAGAACATGGCTGCCAATGCCGAAGCCATGGGAAACTTATTAAGAAGCGAATTGGAAAAATTAAACTCACCTTATATTTCAATCATAAGAGGCAAAGGCTTATTGAATGCTATTGTCATTAAGCATACCAATACCAATGCTGCATGGGAATCATGTTTACTAATGAAAGAGAACGGCTTGCTTGCCAAACCAACTCATGGAGATAAGATACGGTTTGCTCCTCCCCTGATTATTAATAAAGAACAGGTAATGGAATGCGTTGGTATTATTGACAAAAGTTTAAAGCAACTATAGATGCGGCAGACTTCCGAAGTTTTAAAAAACTCCGGAAGTCTTAAAATATTTACCCCTACATATTGCAAATAAAATTAATTACTGTATCTTGTTAGCCAGGTATAACTGATATGCTTAAAAATCTTACCCCCCCTCAACATTTAATTATTACCTCAACAGAGTTGTTCAAAATGCTGTATTTTTTTACAAGTATTCATACGATCCATACAAACCTCCATAATTTATTTATTCACCCGTATAAATTCATCCATTGTAAAAACCAATCAAGCATGGGTTTAATATTAATATTTTAAAACCCTAAAAATGCAACATGAATAAGATAAATTCAATTAAAAAAATAGCTTTACTAATAATTATTTCTGGTTTTATTCTGGTTTTAAATAGTTGTAAAAAAGATGATTTAAAAGCTCCGACACCAACTACTGATGATGAAATGTCCATCGCCCAGATAAAAGAAAATGTTGCCAAACAAATTGCAAGAGAAGGAGGCATACCTCAGATATTTACTCGTAATCAAAAAGTTAGCACGCAATGGGTTGACCAGTTTAGAAATCCGGTAACTAAGGAGCAAATGCTGGCCAATAATTTTACTTCTCAATGTAATTACGATTTACCTGCTTTTTGCAATCTAGTTCAATACTCAAGGGTTTACCGATGCGCCAGCGGAACTCTCGGGGCAGCCGGATATTTTTTGCAATTTGAGTATGAGCTTTCGTGGAATAACAATGTGGTAAAAACTTTTGCTGCTAACTATACAACTGGATTTGCAGATATTGTTGACAATGCCAGTGGCAGCATTGTACAATCATTAACCTTGAATTCCACCAATAGCGATGTACAAATTGTTGAAATTGGGCCTGACCCAAATACCTCTTTTCCCAATAATTATATCTTCAGGGTAAAATTTGTAACTACCGATTTTATTACCCACCTGGTTCCTGAGTCGTATATCAATAGTGGAAACTATGCAGTAAAGTTCAGTGCCCTATTTGTTACAGATTGTAAAACCGGGGGCGCACCCTATTCATTATGGACTTTCCCAGTAACTGCTTATGGCTTTACAGGTTCCAGTGGCAATGACCCCTGTAAAAGAAATGACAAAGCGTGGGTTCCATCAGGTCCAGCCGCATCATCTATATGGTACGCTACAGGATATAGTGCTGGTGGTTTAGCAACCTGTAGCTTTAGCGGTAGTTTTGTAGCAACAGATTTGCAGCAGGTACAATATAATATTGATGGTGGAACCTGGACTAATATGGATAATTATACGGCTACGGGTTTAGGTATTGCTAATACGGCCTTTGTACGTGGAAGCGATTTCTGCCGTACAGCAACGCTTCCATCAGGCAGTCATCTGGTTGGCATTAGGTATAGAAATTGGAAGTATATAAATACAAGTCCTTGGAATATTCCTAATACTACTAACGATTGCAGAAGTTATGCAAATACAAGTTTACCAACTACACCAGTTGATCAGCAAGAGTATTCAACCTGGGCCTACCAATACTGGCCCTATTAATATCCAATTTTAAAAATAACCACAGGCAATTAAAAATTGCCTGTGGTTTATTTAATTCTACAAGCAGCATGATTAATAAATATTTTTTTCTATCATTATTATTATTACCATTATTTGGCAGCAGCCAAAATAATGGCTGTATAGATTCTGTTTCCTTTAACCAATTTTACCCTTCAACTTTTAATACTCCAGTTAGCGTGGGAGCCGGATTTTATTTTACTCCCCAGCGGGATGCATTTGATAATTTATATACCAGTGGCGGTTCAGGTTCTGGCTTTAATAATTCTTACTGGAGTATTTTAAAATTTGATGTTAATAATAAACTCGTATGGTACAAAAACTATAAAACTGATCTTTTTCTTACATTTAAAGGTGGCGGAAATTTGTGTGATATAGAACCTAATGGCAACCTCATTTTTGCCGGCCTTTTAGGTAACCCTGCTAATTCAGGTTCAGCATGGAACCTAATTTCAAAGACAGACAGCGCAGGTAATTTTTTGTGGAGCAGAACAATAAAAAATGGTACAAATCCAGATGTTACCGGTGTATTGAGTTTTCCCAAAACAAACGATAATGGTGAACTATTTGCTGTAGGAAGGTATTTTGATAATAGAGAGGAACCTATTGTTGTTGCGCTGGATGCTGCTGGTAACTTAAAGTGGAGCAGAAGATACAACCATATTACCGTACCTAAATTCCATTTACAGGGATCCTTTATTACCATTGAAAATAATAACAGCATTGCAGTAGCAATACAATACTATTATGATGCTGATACACCTACAGACCCGGCTGCAAAATCCGGCTTCCAGATATTTAAAATCAATACCACGGATGGAAGGATTACCAGCCAGGTTTCGTTTATGTATTACAATGATATTGCCGGAAATAACCCCCACAATACTGCACTTCAAAAAATAAATTACGATCCAGTAGCTAAACGTTTTTTACTATGCTCTGCTGGCGGGGGAGGTGGCGGAAATTGTGTACTTAGTTTATTTGACGAAAATTTAAACCATATTAAAACAAGGCTGATGATCACATCGTCCATTTTCAGCCCCAGAAAAAGAACGATCAGTAAGAATAATGAAGTATGTTTAATAAGGGATTACCAGGGGCTTGTTAGTAATTTCCATTATACCACCATTGATAACGAACTCAATTTAGTCTCACAAAAGCACATAGATTTAACAGCCCTGGGCTTTCCGTCAAGAAATTTTGAGGTTGATTTGTCATATAAAAAAAACGGGATGCTTAGTTTCCAAGTTGGTACTCTTGGACCTACTGCAACACAATATTTTTATGTACAAGATCAATCGCCTTTTTACAATAACATAAATGCATGTGTAGGTAAAGATTCTTTAGTTTATACCGAATCGCCTGTTTATTTATATCCTGTTGCAAATCCCTTTATTGAGGAAGCCGGAATTACTCCTTTAACCATTACCAATAACTTTCCCGATTTTCCGCCCATAGAATTTACTATACCAAAAACAATACTATGCAAAGAAATAAGCATCTGCGATACCATAAAACTTGTTGGCACTAAATACCATTGCCTCAGCAACCCCATAGATAGTTTTAAAATTTACCGCAATCCTTTATGTGTTCGTAAAACAAACTGGATGGTTGATACCGCTTCCATTAAAATCCTAAGTCAGAGTGATACAAGTTTACATGTTCAATACCTGAGATCTTACAGGGGTAAAATAAAAGTTGGCTTTGGGGGTTGCTCACTTACAGATTCCATAGACATTGAAGTGTACAATGCTAAGGCCGGTGTAAACCTTGGCAACGATACCATGCACTGCCCCGGCAAAACCATTACGCTAAAAGCTGGTAAAGATTTTAAAACTTATTTGTGGCAAAATGGAAGTACACCCGACAGCTTGGTAGCTGCACAGCCGGGTATGTACCATGTAACTGCCACCGACAGTTGCGGCAATATTTTTAAGGATACTATAGCAGTAAATCCTTTTGATGCGGTTTTACAAACTGATTTTACTGGTGTGCTTTGCAGCAATTTAAAAGACACGGCTATATTTACATTACCCAATCAACTGTACAATTACAGTTGGCTGCCGGCAACCACAGCAAGTTTAAATAATTATACCTGGCGGCTGTACCCGCCAACCACTACCACCTACAGGATCAGCGGCGAGCGCCTGCCCGGCTGTATCATAAGCGATACCGTTTTAATAAACGTAAACCCCAACTGCCTACCTAATTATATTTTTTTTCCCAATGCCTTTACCCCAAACAACGATAGGCTTAATGATAACTACAAGCCTGGCATAAACGGTCAATTGATAGTGTATGAATTTATTATTTACAACCGATACGGTCAACCCGCTTTTAAAACCACCGACCCTGCCCAGGGTTGGAATGGGCTTTTTAAAAATAGCAAAAATCCATTAGGTGGTAGTTATGTTTGGAGTTGTAAATACCAGTTTGCAGGCAGGCCACTACAGCAGGAACAAGGTAGCTTTACGCTGATAAGATAAAATTGTCAGGCCACTACAATTAAATTTTATTGTAAAATATTCCTGCTATTCAAAAAGATTTTAAAGCAGAATGCTTTTATAGTGGCCAGACAACTTACAAAATACCCATGTATTTCTTTTGTAAACCTTAACTTAGTCTCTTAAAAATATTTATGGACACTCACCTTCATCATGATCACAAGGAATCTCATTTAAGAAGCAGCGATCTGTTGAGGGACGTGGTTATTGGCATGAGCGATGGCTTAACTGTTCCTTTTGCATTGGCTGCAGGTTTAAGCGGTGCTATTGATAAAAGCAGCATTATTGTAATTGCCGGCATTGCCGAGATCGCAGCAGGCAGTATCGCTATGGGACTTGGAGGTTATCTTGCCGGTAAGACCGAGCAGGATCATTACCGTAGTGAAGTAAAAAGAGAATACGATGAAGTAGAAAACCTCCGCCACCGCGAAATTGAAGAAACTAAAGAATTCTTTGCCAATATAGGTCTTAGTCAAGCCCTGCAGGAACAGGCAACAGAAGAGATCGCAAAAGATAAGGACCGCTGGGTAGAATTTATGATGAAGTATGAACTGGGCCTGGATAAACCTGATCCTAAACGTGCAACCAAAAGCGCTTTGAACATTGGGCTCTCTTATGTGGTTGGCGGTATCATTCCACTCAGCCCGTATTTTTTTATTGAGAGTTCCATCGAAGCTTTAAAAATATCACTTGTTGTAACATTGGTGTGCCTGTTTGTTTTCGGATATTTTAAAAGTAAGATGACAGGGGTAAATCCTTTGTGGGGTGCAATTAAAGTTACCATGATCGGCGCCCTGGCTGCTGCTGCCGCTTTTGGTGTAGCCAAATTATTTGAAGCGCATTGATGAAGCATATTTTAAAAAATATTTTCCAGGTATTTATATCCCGAACCTGTATTCAGCAATAATATCTTTTCATCCCGGTCTATAAACCCATCCTGTAGCAGTTTTAGTAACCCTTTCCAAACAGCAGCACCTTCCGGAGCCACCAAAACTCCTTCTGATCTTGCTATTTCTTTTACTCCTGAAATCATTTCCTGTTCTGAAACAGCCAATGCATATCCGGATGATTGTATTAATGTTTCCATAATCAGGTCTTCCCCAAAAGGATTAGGCACCGCCAATCCATTTGCCACGGATGCTTTCCCTTTATATTGTGATGCATTGGCATGTAAGCCTTTCCAGGAATATACAATGGGTTGGCAATTTTCTGCCTGAACCGCTATCATTTTTGGGAGTTTATTGGGTATCCATCCCATGGCAATCATTTCTTTAAATGCCATCCAGATAGCAATCAGGCCGGTTCCACCACCCGTTGGATAAACAATAACATCCGGTAATTGCCAGTTATATTGTTCTGCTATTTCATATCCCAAAGTTTTTTTGCCTTGAAGCCGGTATGGTTCTTTTAAAGTTGACATGTCAAAAACATCCTCGTCCTGCTGCATGGTTTTAACCAGTTTTGCGCAATCGCTGATCAGTCCTTCTACTAAAATTACTTTTGCTCCATACAACTCACATTCCTGTTGAAATATTTTCGGAGTATGTTTAGGCATAATTACTGTGGCACCTATACCCGCCTTTGCACAATAAGCACTCATTGCACCCCCAGCATTACCTGCTGTAGGAACTATACAGGATTTTATACCCATCTCTTTTGCCTTAGATACAGCTACGCTTAACCCTCTTGATTTAAAACTTCCGGTTGGGTTCAATGATTCATCTTTTAAAAAAAGTTGTGGTAAAGAATATTTTTTTCCCAAAGTATGTAATTGCAGAACCGGCGTCATTCCTTCACCAAGGCTTATTATATTTTGTTTTTTTAATACCGGCAACATGGCATGATAGCGCCACATGGTATTATCATGTTGGTCTATATCTTCTTTCGACAAACCAGCATTAATATCATAATCACCTATTAAAGCTTTATTACAACAGGGAGAAAAAGTATTAATTTTTTTAGGATCATAATGCTGACCGCATTTTGAACATTGCAAACCCTGGAACAAAGAATAGCGTTGTAATGTTAACATAGCGTTGTTTTAAAGAACAAAGCTATAATTATGTGTTTGCTTTTTTTGATTCAATAAGTAATAGGTTATAACAATTGATTATAATGGGCAATGGCCATCTTTATAAACAGGTTATTCATTTTATCATTTCCATTACCCTGCCGTTGTACAAAATAAAATTCTCTTGAAATTTGAAGATCAGGAATATTCAGTCTTACCAATTCTTTTGATCGCAACTGTTTAGCAACAGATCGCAAAGGCAAAAAGCCAATACAGGTATCATCAAGTAAAAAATTCTTTAATGCTTCTGTTCCTCCTAAAACAATTCTGCTTTCGAGGTCTGATATCCTGATATGATGTTTAAGTAACCCTTCAGTAACTGCCGCCAGTGTTCCGGATCCTCTCTCCCGTAAAGCCACGTCTATAGTTTTTAATTCCTGTACATTTATTTTCCGCTTTTTGGCCAAATGGCTTTTTGCAGAACATACCGGAACTACTTCATCCTTTAGAAAGAATTTATAACTTACTGAAGTGATCTTATTTTTTCCTTCAATAATACCCAGGTCTATTTCCTGCTCCATTAATGCCTTCAGTATATTTTCAGAATTGCGATTCACCAACCGCAAATTTATATGAGGATGAGCTTTGTGAAAAGCAGATAAAATAGCAGGCATAACATATAAAGCCACTGTGGTACTGGCTCCAACTACCAATGAGCCTTTAGCCTGTTGTTTATTTTTTACTATAGAAATTTCAAATTCCAGTCTACGTTGAATATCCAATGCTTTGCTTACATGTTCAAATAATATTCCCCCCTCTTTGGTGAGTAAAATAGAATTGCCTTTGCGCTCAAACAAGTTGATATTATATTTCTGTTCCAGGTTTTTTATATGTTTGCTAATTGCCGGCTGACTAATAAACAATAATTCGGCGGCTTTGGAAAAGCTTAAATTCCGGGCCACTTCAAAAAAAACGATATGATTAAAACTCAGCATTAAAATTCTTTATTTTAATTTTCAGCAACTGAAAGACTATGTTTATTATTTCTGGATATATTTTCTATCGTCCACTCCACTTTTTTCTCAAAGGGATTTCTTCTTACCGTACAATCCATTTTGGAACATATCCTGCATGAAAAATCAAGGCAGCCATCCGAATGCACGAACAATTCTACCGATTCTCCAAATTCGTTTTTAACCATCGATGATAATACATCTATCTCCTGGTGCGCTTCATGCACATTCAGATACCAGGGCACGGTAAGATGACAGTCAAGATGAATGCGGCTGCCATATTTTATGATCCGCAGGTTATGCAGGTCAATCCAATTCGCCCGCCGGTTCGCATTAAGCATGGCAACCATTTTCTTTAACAGGTCTGTATCAGCTTCATCCATAATACCCGCCACAGAGCTCCTTAATATCTTATACCCCGTAAATATGATCAGGATAGAAAAAGCGATGGCTACTACGCTGTCGAGCCACAGTTGTTTGGTGATCAGCATCAGCACAAGGCCGATGACAATGCCGAGGGTTGACCAGGTATCGGTTTGCAGATGCTTACCGCTTGATATAAGTGCAAGCGAATTATTCTTTTTTCCTGTTTGTAAACAAAGTGCACCCGCAATATAATTGATGAGCCCTGTGGCTGCAATGAGTATGATACCATAATCCAGTTCCTTTATCTGTTGAGGATGCAACAGGTTAATAAATGCTTTATAAATAATGATCAGCCCTGCAATGGAAATGAGCGAGCCTTCAATAGCCGCAGAAATGAATTCAGCTTTACCATGACCGTAAGGATGATCAAGATCCTGTGGCTTTGCCGAAATATACAGGCTGTACACACCTATCAATCCCGCTACCACATTAACAATACTTTCAAATGCATCAGTTAAAATAGCCACCGATCCTGTTATATACCAGGCAATAGCCTTGGCAATGAGTAAGATGATTGATAAGGCTGCTATCCTTTTTTGAACCTTAAGATTATATAATGCTTTTTCCAAAGGAAGAGATTTCGGTATAAGTCACAATTAAACTGCCAGCTGTATTTTTTTATGTGGATTCAATGCTGCAAATGAATAAATATTATTACGGATATAATCATTGTCGGTATAAGGATCCAGGAAATTCTTCAATTCGCTGCAATCGGATACCGGGAAAGATTTGGGCAGGTAACCCATTCCCCAAAAACTACCCCGCTCTACCAGCAGGCATAATTTCTCTTCGTCCTTTATGCCTTCGTCTACCAGTGCAAAAGTGGGTAGTTGTTGTATTAAACCATCAAGCGCATTTTTGATCCTTGTATTGTAAGCTGCCGGCGGTTCCATTTCCTCCTGGTCTTCCCTGGTGAATGGCGTTCTATCAATAAAGCAAAGCCTGGCATCGAGTTGGAATTCTTCCACCATTCTTTTTAAAAGTACCAGGCCTTCGTTAAGCAAATTAAAATTATACAGGTGCGGAAGATGCTTTTTCTTTTTATCAATGGCCAGGCGCATATATCCCCTGTTATCTTCAAAAGAATACAAAGCATATTTAACTACGGGCTGTTTCTGGCTTTTATTATAGCGGGGCCATAATCTTTTGATCTCGGTGCTTTCCAGCACAATGGCTTCCAGTTCTGTAGCACATTGCTTGTAAGAGACCTTATAAATATGGCGGATGAAATCCTGTCTTTTCAGGTGAGGGTCATTATGTGTAAAATGGTTGCTGACCCTTTTCTTAAGGTTAATGGCCTTGCCCACATAAATAACCTTGTCTTTGTTATTATGAAAATAATATACCCCAGGTTTAACCGGAAGTTTTTCAATTACTTGTTTATCGATATTCATCGGCAGCCAGTGCTCAGCAGAGTTACGCTTCAGCATCTGGTCAATATGTAACCCTGCTCCATTTGCCAGCATAAAATCAAACAACTTTACTGTTGCTTTTGCATCTCCGCCAGCCCGATGCCGGTTCTCTATATTGATCTTTAACGACCGGCAAAGATTGCCCAAACTGTATGATGGCAAACCCGGGAATACTTTTCTGCCAAGCCGGACAGTACAAAGTTTTTTTGCAGTGAGATCGTATCCACTATGTTTAAGCTGGTGCTTTACAAAAGAATAATCAAAATTCACATTGTGTGCAATGAAGATATTCTCATTCAACATTTCAAATAACACATCAGCTATCTCGTCAAACACAGGTGCATCAGCAACCATGGCATTATCAATACCGGTAAGTGATGTGATGAATTTGGGAATGGGCTGCAGCGGATTGACCAGGGTTTCAAATTGTTTGATCACCCTTGTACCATCATGAATATACACAGCAATTTCGGTAATGCCATTGGCAGATGCATGGCCTCCTGTGGTTTCAATATCTATGATGGCATAATTCATCGGGCATCGAAAATACCAATATTTTGCCACGAATTGCACGAATTTCCACTAATGGGTTTGTATTATTCGTGGTAATTAGTGTAACCTGCCTGCCGGCAGGCAGGTTAGTGGCGATGATATTCACATGGTAAAATAAAAAACATTAATTAGGTAGCTTTAAGGCTGAAAAATTGAAACTCCCTGCCCATAGATATAAAGAATGAGGTTGAGACAATAATTAAATTTCATTAGTTTGATAAATAAAAAAATATGGAAATAAGTTCCTTCCCTTTCCAAACCATAAACTGGAATGATATTGCAATTGAAGAACATAGCGGAACAACCGGCGTAGCCACCTGGAAAATCTTCCGGATGAACGATATCCCTATCCGCATGGTGGAGTATTCAGCTAATTATGTTGCCGATCACTGGTGCAGTAAAGGGCATATCATTTATTGCATCTCAGGAAGTATGATAACGAAGCTGGAGGATGGCAGGGAATTTATTTTATCTGCGGGGATGAGTTACCAGGTAGGCGACAACAGTGAGGGCCACTGCAGCAGATCGGCAGAAGGTTGCAGCTTGTTTATAGTGGATTAGGTTCTTTTACATTTTCTTCTTCATGTGTAAACTTATAAACCGCGTCTTTATGCCGTATCATTTTAATGACCTGTATAATGGCCGTTAAAGCAAAAACGCCACCAATGATCCAGTTAATATATGCCTGGCTATTCTTTATGTTTTGAACAAGAAATTTACCCCCAAAAATAAATAAGCAGTTGCCGATAAGTGTACCAAGGCCAATGCCGAGTATGTACATATTGTAATTACTTTGCTCCGGTTGCAGTATTTTTTTATTGAATAATACCGTACTCCAGCCAAACCAGAAAGGGATCTGTACCGGATTAATGGCACACATGAACATCCCCAGTAAAAAACGATGCATATTATTATGAAGGAAAACATTCTTTGCTTCTTCGTCCTTTGCTGCAGCCGCTACAAAACTTCCTACCGCCAGGGCAACTATGATCAGCAAAGTGATCCATTCCATGATCTTCATCAGCTTTTCCTGCCTGCGTATCCAGTCAACACCAATTAGGGAAACCCGTACATAGATCATTTCAACCAGCAGGGAGCCCAATGAAAAATACAAAGCGTCTGTAATACTTTCCTGGATACCGATTTGCATAGCTGCTATGTTAAGGGTTCCCAGGGGCAATGAACCCAGGAAGCTGATCAACAAACCCCATAAAAAAATGCGAAACAATTTCGGCATAAAGCAAAGATAGGGAGCAGATAGTATATGCGGGTTAGTAAGCCTGTGGTAATATTTTTGCGAAGGCTGGCAGATGCAATTCGTATTTTTTTTGAACCACGTAGGACATAGCGGACATAAGAAAAACAATATAGAATGTAGTTATTGTATTTTTTTACACAATTCTATGTTACTATGCTGCTAGGTGGTTCAAATCCCATTTACTTTGCAAAAACCGATAGCGTAAGGGTCAAATTATCTGAAAGGGAAACACTGCTGCCTCCCACTCCATAATCCCGGCGGTTGATGGTAAAGCTGCCATCAAAAACATATCCTCCATCTTTGGGGGTAGCGCCAAAGCCAAACTCCACAGGCTTTGTAACACCTTTAATGGTGAGGTTGCCATATATATATAACCTGCCTGCTTTAGAAGAACGGGTGATCTTTGTACTTTTAAAACGTATGGTCTTATGAGTGGCCGCATCAAAATAATCGGATCTTTTAAGATGGCCATCCCTGCTGCTGTTATCGGTATCCACTGTAGCTGCATCAACAGTAACATCAAAGGAAGAAGTCGTCAAATTTGTAGGATCGAATTTGATCGTTCCCTTTAAACCGCTGAAATCACCACCGGTTTTTAATCCAAAATTCCTGATCACAAAATGCACCTTGCTTGCATCATTAACCGGAGTATAGGTAGATTGTGCTGTTAATGACACCGCCCCGGTCATTAATACAAAAAATAAGATAGCTATGTTTTTCATGCGCTAAAGCTAAGTAATTCTATGTTTAGTATATCTTAAAATTATTAGTTTATGTTTTATTTAATTAGATTGTATTTTTAAATAAATAAATTTTTCCTGGTACAGACATCTACTATACAACTTTTACGTTTCCATTTTTCTTTTTTCCTGATGCCCGTTTACTGGTTTGCATTAAGCCAGGCCCGTGAGATCAACGTAATGCATGCTATTTTCATTTTTATCATCCTGCACCTGCTGGTTTACCCTGCCAGCAATGGATACAATAGTTATATGGACAAGGATACCGGTAGCATTGGTGGCATTAAAAATCCAAAGCAGCCAACCAAACAATTATTCCATGCATCTGTTGTGTTAGATATTATGGCCATTATCAGCAGTTATTTTATCAGCCTATACTTTATGCTGGGCATTATTGCTTACATACTTGCGTCACGGGCTTATAGCTACCGGGGCTTAAGGTTAAAGAAATACCCCATCATTGGCTACCTTACGGTGATCATTTTCCAGGGTGGGCTCACTTTTTTTTTAGTAATGTATGGCAGCAGTATTGATAAATCACTGAATGTACCGTTAATTGGCATTATTACTGCCTGTTTATTGATAGGAGGTTTTTATCCCCTCACCCAGATATACCAGCATAAACAGGATAAAGCAGACGGAGTTATTTCAATTAGCAGCATGTTAGGATATAGAGGAACTTTTATTTTTACAGGGATCGTGTATCTGCTGGCCATGAGCTGCCTGGGCTTTTACCTGGTTTCCAATTTCAAACAATCAAATTTCTATATTATCCAGATCTTTTTTATTCCTATACTCGTATATTTCTTGTGGTGGTTCAGCAAGGTCTATAAAGACGCTAAGGAAGCTAATTTTAAGAACACCATGCGTATGAACTTGTTGGCATCCTTTTGGAGTAATTGTGCCTTTATAACCCTGTTAATACTCGAAAAATATTGAGCAAGATAATATCCATAGCCACAGCAGTACCGCCCTATAAGCATGAACAAAAAGCAATTTGCGATTTTGCAGATATCATTTACAGTACGGATGAGACGGAGAGCAGGAAACTCAAATTCATGTACCACCATAGCGGCATTAACAGCCGCTATTCTGTAATACCTGATTATAGTTTAGCTGCGGCAGACCGGCAGTTTTATTCTACGGCCCAGGACCTGGAACCATTCCCGGGACTGGAAAAAAGAATGCAGTGGTATAATGATAAGGCAGCAGATCTTTCTATCGAGGCAATCGAGAAATGTATATCCGGCAAAATAAAAACCGGGGATATTACCCATTTAATTACAGTAAGCTGTACAGGCATGAGTGCACCTGGCCTCGACATTGAAATAATGGAGAAGATGCAATTAATGAGGAATATTTTCCGCACTTCTGTAAATTTCATGGGATGCTATGCTGCTATCCATGCCCTTAAACTCGCAAATGCCATTTGCAGGTCGGAAGACAAAGCCAATGTGATCATTGTGTGTACAGAATTGTGTACACTACATTTTCAAAAAGAAATATCCATTGATAATATTACTTCCACCATCTTATTTGCAGATGGTTGTGCTGCTGTTTTATTGCAACCATCAGGACAAGGTTCCAAAGGGATTGAACTCGATACCTTTTATGCTGATGTAGTCTTTAAAGGAAAATCTGATATGTCATGGCAAATATCATCAAGCGGTTTTTTAATGACCTTATCGGGCTATGTGCCCGACCTGGTTCAGCAGGATTTTAACGGCCTTTTTACCAAAGCTCTGCAACATGCCTCGGTAAAAAAAGAGGATATCACCCACTGGTGCATACATCCCGGCGGTAAAAAAATATTGGAAGCCATTGAAAAAAGCATTCCCATACCCAAAGAAAAACTGCAGCGGTCTTACGAAGTACTCCATGATTACGGCAATATGAGCTCGGCAACCATATTATTTGTGCTACAAAAAATATTTGACGATCTTTCCAATGCAGATCAGCAACAACCGGCAAAAATCTTTGGTGCGGCATTTGGCCCCGGTTTAACCATGGAAACTTTCATAGCTTCTTATGCCTAATCTTACCAACAGGTCATACCAAAAAGAAATCCTGGACAACAATAATATTCCTTTTGCTGATATAAAGCAGAACATGAAGGAATTGAATACAATAAATACTTACCTTGGAGGACATGCCATTACCATTGCAGGAGTTAAAACATTAATTGAAAGACATACGTTCAATAAACCCATCCGTATCTGCGAAATCGGCTGTGGCGGCGGTGATAATCTAAAAGCCATTTATGATTTTTGCATCAGTAAAAAACTGGAGGTTAATTTTATTGGTATTGATATCAAACCTGAATGCATTGCCTTTGCCAGCCAGCAATACCCTACCCTGCCTGCCCAATGGATAACCAATGATTATAGAAGAACCGATTTTGGCAATTTTCAACCGGATATTATTTTTTCTTCCCTTTTCTGTCATCACTTTTATGAAGCCGAGTTGGTGATAATGCTGCAGTGGATGCAACGAAATGCCGCAACAGGATTCTTTATCAATGATCTTCAGCGCCACCCGCTTGCCTGGTTTAGCATAAAGTTAATAACATCGCTTTTCTCCAGGTCATATTTGGTAAAAAATGATGCACCGCTTTCTGTAGCCAGAGGTTTTACAAAAAAAGAGTGGGAACAACTTTTTAAAGCTGCCGGCATCTCCAATTTTTCCATCAAATGGAAATGGGCATTCAGGTATTTGATAACTTGCAGTAATGACTCCCCAAAATAAATACGATACCTGCATCATTGGCGGTGGGCTGGCCGGACTGGCATTATCTATCCAACTTGCGAAGCAGGGATATAGTGTTGCATTATTTGAAAAAGAACAATACCCTTTTCATAAGGTTTGCGGTGAATACATCAGCCTTGAGAGCTGGGATTTTTTAGAAAGCCTCGGTCTCCCGCTAAGTAAAATGCAATTGCCCATCATCAAAAAATTAGTTGTAACCGCTCCCAATGGCAATAGCCTACAACAAAATTTACCGCTGGGCGGATTTGGCATAAGCCGGTATAAGCTCGATGAAGCGCTAAAGAACATTGCCCTTGGAAATAATGTTGCTGTATTTGAAAATTGCAAAGTGAATAATGTAAAGTTTGTTGAAGAGGAATTTTATTTACAAACTGCCAAAGGAGATTTTTATAGCCGAACCTGCTGTGGAAGCTTTGGAAAGCGCAGTAACCTGGATATTAAATGGAACAGGCTTTTTACAAGGCAGAAACAAAATAAGCTCAATAATTATATTGGGGTAAAATACCATATCAAAACCGATTTCGCAACAGATACAATAGCACTGCATAATTTCAAGGATGGCTATTGCGGTATTTCAAAAATTGAAGATGATAAGTATTGTCTTTGCTATCTCACCAATGCCAATAACCTGAAGCATGCTGATAATGCTGTGCTGGTGCTGGAAAAGAATATCCTCCAACAAAATCCGCATTTAAAAAATATTTTTGAACACAGTGAAATAGTATACGAATCACCTGTGACCATCTCTCAAATTTCATTCAGCAAAAAATCGCAGGTGGAAGATCATGTGCTGCTGGTAGGCGATGCGGCCGGTATGATAACACCACTTTGCGGCAATGGCATGAGTATGGCCTTGCACGGAAGTAAGATCGCTGCGGGCTTTATCGAACAGTTTTTATCGGACAAAATAAACAGGAATGAAATGGAGGCATCCTATACAAAGAAATGGAGCGCTCTTTTCAGTAAAAGATTGCTGGCCGGCAGGTGGATACAATCCATGTTCGGCGCCAGCCGGATAACTAATTTTTTTATAGCTGCATTGAAAAAACTCCCAGGCCTAACCAACTGGCTGATTAAACAAACACACGGCAAACCTTTTTAGATAATCGCTTGCCAAATTCCCGCCTAGGCTGTGGTCGGTGAGGACACCGACCACGGTGGACTGCCCTGGCTGCTGTCCCCACCAGCCAGCATAATTTAAAATGACCATTTTAGATACGTGAATCTGCTTCCCTGATCAGTTTGAAATGTGCTTTTATATGCGCCAAAAAATCTTTGCCTTTTTTAAACCCCCACGGTTTTATACCCTGTTCGCTATTGTATCTGCTGATCTGGTATAATGCTTTCCAGTGTTTTAATATTTCTTTATACGCTCCTATTAAAGTATAACCCGTATCATAAAAATGATTAGGCTCGGCGCCGCATCCGTTGTACTCCAGAATGGTAAAGTTCTTACCGTTCTTCAGGTCCTCCACATTGCTGCACATGATATCGTAACGGCCATAAAAAAAATCATCAATGCTGTGACTGATCTTATCAAAAATAGCCACCAGTTTATCATCAATATGTTCTTTGAGGTCGATAAAATGTGCACCCCGGTTGTGATTGGCTGCATAGCTTAGCATATACTTTTCTCCTGCCGCCAGTATGGTTTGCAGATTTCCTTTGTGCTTGCTTTCCATTTCTCCCAATCTTTTTTGTGCTTTGGGATGTTTCCTTATCAGTTCATGCAGGTTATCTTTTCCATTGCCGATAACCTGTAATGGTATCTTATGCAGGAAACCCGTAATGGTCCCTTTTATTTCCTTGGGATGACGTATATAGAACACGCTTACTTCCATCGGGTAACTCACCATCTCCTGCACAATATATTCAACCGGTATCTTAGCATGATAATTTTTCAGCGCGGCTTCGGCATCTATCTTTCTGAATAAAATACCCTGGCATCCTACTTCCGGTTTTACGATAAAGGGATATTGAATACCGCTTTTTTGCAGGTCTGTTTTTATCGTTTCAAAATCCTGGCCGGGCAATACAGTAAATGTTGCGGGATATAAAGCAGGCGGAAGCAGGTTGTACATTTCTTTTTTAGGCTCTCCATCCATGCCCCCAAAAGTGATCTTTGGATTGCTGGGCGTAAAGAACCATACCGACCACGACCTTAGCATATACCAGCCCCATACCGGGGTTAGCGGTGCGTAGATCAGTTTAAAAGGCCATGCTTCCCAATTCGTTATGCTTTTAAGTATCTCTTTCAATTGGCTGCGAAGATATTTAAAATGTACTTGTGTTGCCCACTAAGGAACTAAGTACACAAAGAAAACGCTTTGTGGTCTTTGTGCCTTTGTGGGATAAGAAAAATCAAACTATACTAGATAAGGTTTAAGAACGAATGGCTTATTTTTGCCTGACAATTTATATGTTTAAAGTATCTTACCTGATATAATTATTATTGTATGCATATACCAACAATGGCAGAAATGATGGCAAAGGGCGAAAACCCCGAAGTTTTATTTTGGGTAGGCTGCGCCGGAAGTTTTGACCAGCGGGCACAAAAGATAACAAAGGCTTTTGTGACCATCCTCGATAAGGTTGGTATCAATTATGCAATTCTTGGTAAAGAAGAAATGTGTACCGGCGACCCGGCAAGACGTGCCGGCAATGAATTCATGTTCCAGATGATGGCCTACCAGAATATTCAAATACTGAATGGCTATGGCATTAAAAAAATTGTGACCGCTTGTCCGCATTGTTTTAATATCATTAAAAATGAATACCCTGAACTGGGCGGCAGTTATGAAGTTATTCATCATGCTACTTTCTTACAGCAATTAATTGATGAAGGAAGAATAAAGATGAGCGAAGGCGGAATTTACAAAGGAAAAAAGATCACTTACCACGACAGTTGTTATTTAGGAAGAGCCAATAATATTTATGAAGCTCCCCGTAAAGTTTTGGAAGCGCTGGATGCTTCGCTGGTAGAAATGAAACGCTGCCGCAGTAACGGACTGTGTTGCGGTGCAGGCGGCGCACAAATGTTCAAGGAAGAAGAAAAGGGAAACATCCGTATCAATATCGAACGCAGTAATGAGGCTTTGGGAACCGGCGCCAGTGTTATTGCTGCTGCCTGCCCTTTCTGCAATACCATGATGACAGATGGTGTAAAGAACAGTAATAAAGAAGATGAAGTGCAGGTGTTGGATATTGCGGAGTTGGTGGCAGC
>JBKJMZ010000025.1:0-29285 GCA_046596255.1 Ferruginibacter sp.
TAACTAATCCCTATCGTTAAATTATAGTTTTCATACCGCCATTTTCTATAGCGATTATCATTGTAGCTCTGGCCGGGGTTATTAGGGTCGGGGAGGTCTTTGCCTCTTCTGAATAAATTATTGAAAGTAATGTTTGGTATTTGCCAGCCATCATTTATTGTAACGTCGGGCCGTTTAAAACGGAAGCCAAGATCAAAGCGTAAAATAAAATAATTAAAGTCGAGACGGAAACCTGTACCTGCCGAAACGCCCAGTTGCTTATACAGGTTCTTGAACATGAACTGCGTACTGTCGATCCCCCCACTGGGTTTTGAATTCCTGAAATTCCATACATTACCCATATCAATAAAGAATGCACCTTTCAACACCAATGAATTGGGAATGATCTGCGCAATGGTGTACCTGTATTCGAGGTTTGTCTCCAGTTGTATGTCACCTGTACGGTCATTAAAAGTATTTATACCATAAGGCGTAAGTGGTTGTGCACCCCGCCCTATGCCACGTACAGGCCAGCCTCTCATGCTGTTGGCACCACCTCCAAAGTATTGTTTAAAGAACGGCAGGGTAGTATCTTTTTTAGAGGCAATACCTACACCTCCAAACATTCGCCATACAAAAGCCGATTTAGGCCTGCTGACAGCATAAATATATTCTATATCGGCTTTTACGAACTGCTTCATGTATTTATCAAAGAACCCAAACCTGCCCCATATCATGCCGGATTCTTCGAGGTTTATTTTAAAACTATGTTGCCTGTTGGGATGCTTTGGATTTATTTTGTTGTAACGATAACCTATTGCAGCGCCTGCAATGAGGGCTGTGTTGAAGGAATACCTTAAGAAAGGGTTATCATTAAGTGTTTTCTTAAAACTATCCGTTTCATTATACAAACGGGCAAATTCAAAGTTCAATGGTTTAAATATCCAGGTATGCCCTTTACGCGTAGTACCATTATAGCCCACGCCAAAATTAAATGACTGCAGGTTAAATAAATTAATACGGTTGATATAAGAGACCTTTGTATTAATGAATGTTTCCGTGGTTACAAAACGGCTGTCCCGGTTCATATTATCAAATGGAAAAATGAATCGTGGAAAAATGATGCTGTTGGTATAACTGATCTCATTGGAGTTAATGAGGTTCTTCCTGTTATTACTATCGGGCCTGAAATTAAATTCCACACCCGCCAGTAATGAGTTCGACATTTTAATGCCTTCTTTACGCAGATTACGGTTAAGGAAAGATATATTTCCGGATAAGCCCAGCAAGTTACCGGCATTGGCAGCCGTTACACTATTTGTATTACTTGATGCAGAATAACTGGCTTCAATGGATGCTTCATAACCATATTGCTTGCCAGGCATTAATTGAACAATCAGGTCAATTTTATGCAGGCTGTCTTCTTTGCGTTTAACTTCTTCAATAAGTATATTGGTGCTTTGCCATACGCCGGCCCTTGCATAACTGTTCAGTGATTTATAGAATTCAGCCTGGTTATACAGATCACCTTTACTCAGGTACATTTGCCGCGTTAAGAACCTGCCACGGAATAAATATTTATGATACCGGATAATAAAATTGGTATCTGCTTTACAGCTGTCGCAATTTTTTCTTATGACATACCTGGTGGTTAAAGAACTGTCTGTATAATCATCGCCGTTCTTATAATCGGGTAAAATATAAATATTGTTGATGTAGTATTGTTTTAGCCTGCTGCTGTCCTTAGGTGGATTCAAAATCACGGCAAGCTTAATAGTGGGAGAGTCCCTGGCCTGCTGTGCTTCTGCCAGTAATCTTAACTGTTCAAAAATATCGTCGGTAATGGTGGTTAATGCGGCAACCGTAGTATCGCCACGCATGACAAGTTCTTCAGCAGTGAATTTATAATAACCATTGTTGCGGTAAATATCAACAAGCCGGCTCAGTTCGCCAAGCACTGCTGCTTTGGTAACCGGCTCACCTTCTTTTACCAGGGTCTTATCTAAATTTTCCATCGCCAGTTTCTGCAGGTCCGGCTTACGTAGTATATAAGAAAAAGTATCGATCAACGTGGGCTTTCCAACTTCTATCGTATAACTCACATGTACCCTTTGCTGGTCTCCGTAGTTGAATGTATCGGCTTTAAAACCGGCGCTTGCCTCATAATAACCCAGGTGATACATAGAGGTTTCCATATTGCGGGCCGATCTTGCTGCCGAGTTGGTATCATATGCGGGTGGGCTTACAATAACATGACGGATAAAATATTTGTCTATAACATTTATCCGGGAACTGTCATCCAGTTGGGCATTAAGCCGTTGCCTTAAAGTAGCCCTTTCATCCCTGGTAAAATTTCCTCCCTTAACTTCGATGTTATTTTTAGTGATAAAGGGTTTGCCTTTTTGATATTTTTTAGGAATGGTACATGCAGAAAGTAATAAACAAAAGAAAATAATAAATTTCAGTTGTTTTGAAGGTCTGTATTGAAGAAAAGGGTTAAAATGCATAAATAAATTGCGACGATGTTAAGCAAAACACATACCAAATATATCCAAAGTTTATGGCACAAAAAACAAAGAGATGAAACCGGGTTGTTTATTGCGGAAGGCCCTAAGGTAGTAACGGACCTGTTAAACAGCCGCAAATTTATTTGTAAAGAAATATTTGCCCTGCAAAACTGGTTAGCTGAACACAAATTATTGCTTGCATCATTCAGGGAAATTGCAATAACAGCAGTACAGGATTTTGAGCTTGACAAGATATCTGCGCTTTCAACTGCCCATAACGTAGTGGCCATATTTGAAAAAAGAAATTCCGATCATACAATTGAGACCGCCAATAAGATCACGCTGGCATTGGATACTATACAGGATCCGGGTAACCTGGGCACCATCATCCGCATTGCCGATTGGTTTGGTGTAAGCAATATGATCTGTTCTGCCGGCTGTGCAGATATGTATAATACCAAAGTGGTGCAGAGTACCATGGGAAGCCTGGGAAGAGTGAATGTTATTTATACTGACCTGGTAGATTGGCTTACAAAAAATAATAAGGTAAAGATCTATTCAGCTTCGCTGGAAGGAAAGGATATCAATACCATTGGAAAATTGAAAGAAGGCATTATCATCATCGGCAATGAAGCAAATGGGGTGAGTGAGGAAGTGATGGGATTAGTGGATGAAATGATAACTATTCCTAAAACAGGAGAAGCTGAATCATTGAATGCAGCGGTGGCGGCGGGGATTATTCTTTCGCATCTGAAAAGTTAATCCGTTAATCCGTGGGATCCGTTATTATTAAACCTTTTTATTGTGTTTTGGGGAGGCTGCTATGAATTTAATATACCCATTTAGTTTAGCCAGGATCTTTTCAGCTCCATTTAGTAATTCATCAGCTTTTGTTGCTTCAATTATTTTTCTCCTTTTACATTTTGATAGCCAGGATTTTGTTTCCTGTATAGAACCCCTTGAGTAA
This sequence comes from Ferruginibacter sp., assembly GCA_046596255.1. Taxonomy (GTDB): domain Bacteria; phylum Bacteroidota; class Bacteroidia; order Chitinophagales; family Chitinophagaceae; genus Ferruginibacter. The sequence goes on from JBKJMZ010000025.1 coordinate 3,454, forward strand.
AAGAAAAATTGTTTGCTTTCTTTGTAATAAAACCTGCCGTAACCTTCGGCAATATTAGCTGCTATAGAATCGGCCGATCTGGTCATCTGTTTGCCAATAGTATCTTTCTTGAAATTATTCCAGCTCATTGCAATATCCCAAATAATGTCAGAAAATGCCTCAGATAATTGGTACACCTCCAGTTTTTCCAGAGTATAGTCCATAAAATTATGTTTAGTTAAAAGGAGATTTAAAACTACGAATTAACCAGTCCCTTAAAAAAGGGTAAGCGTTTATATCCGAATAACTAATTAACGGATTAACGGATATACGGATTAACGTGTTACCTGAACTGTATTGCCTTTACCGGCTTTATCTTTTTTATAAGCAGTGTAGGAATGATCAGCGTTGCAAAAGAAACAACGAGCGTAGCCAGGCAGATCAACAGAACTTGCCACCAAACTACTTCTGCATGCGCAGCACTCATGTAATAAGCTTCTTCATTCAGTTTTATAAATCCTGTTCTTTCCTGCAACCAGCAAATGCCAAGTCCAAGTATAGCACCGGCTATAATACCGGTTACTGCAATCACAGAAGTGTTGAATAAGAATATCTGTTGCACTTTCCAGTCAGAAGCACCGAGGGCTTTTAATATGCCCGTCATTCTTGTTCTTTCCAATACCAGTATGATGAGACAGGTGATGAGGTTTACCACAGCTACTACCATCATGATGATGAGCAGAATGTTCTTTATCTGTCCCTGTAATCCGAGCCAGTCAAATATATTGGGATAGATCTCTTTGATGGACCTGCTGTACCAGGTTTGTGGCAGCTCGGCATAAATATATTTATTCAGCGAATCCGTGTCTTCATAATCATGTAAAAAAAGCTCGTAACCGCCTATCTGGTTACCCTCCCAGTTATTTAGCCGCCTGATAAGATTGATATCGCATAAACCAAAATTTTTATCATATTCGTCGATTGCCGTTTTATATATACCTGCAACTTTTAACCAGCGTGCAGTTTTACTACCATCGTCCCTGAAAAAGAAAACAAATACACTGTCGTTCACCTTTGCCTTTAACTGGTTGGCAGTATAGGTTGATATATTGATTTCGTTACTGTAGCCACTGTCTTTGAACGAAACCCATTTTCCTTGCTGAAGAAAAGCCTGTAGTCTTGAAAAATTGAAAGAAGAATCAACTCCTTTCAATAAAATACTTTCAATGTCGGCATCAAATTTAATGATGGCAGATTTGGTTGCAAACCTTTCTACAGACTTTACTGCTGTTAATCCTTTGAGAAAATTTTCAATAGTATCATTTTGTGTAATGGGGTATTCTTCGGCGATGCTTACCCGGTTCTCAACATCCTGCTGCACCCGGATATGTCCCCAAAAACTGAATACTTTGTTGCTGATCACCTGCTGGAAGCCGTTTACAAAGCTCATGGCAACGATCATAATGGCCACGCTGATGGCTGTAGCGCTTACCGCAAGCCTGATGATGAATTTAGAAAATGTTTTTTGCCGGTTAAAGGCAATGCGCTTTGCTATGAAGAGAGAAACATTCAAACGGCATAATTTTGTATCTTACAAATGTATTTTATTTAAACGTAATGATTAAGAATAACATGATAAAAGTTGACCGTACAAAAAAAAATGTGGGTTTCTTTTTTTTAGTAACCTGCATTTTATTCAACATCCCGGTTGTTGCACAAACAGGAGATGTGATCTATAAAGAGAATATCAAAGCTGTACGCTTTCATATGTATGGCGACCAGGAATCCTTGCCCGTTTATAAGATCAACAGCGGCGATCAGCTTGAACTTAATTTTGATGACCTGGATGCCAATGTCAGGAGTTATTACTATACCATGGTACTTTGTGATTATGATTGGAAACCTGTTGACATCAGTCCTTTTTTATACACGAAGGGCTTTACCCAGCAACGCATTGCTACTTACCGCTATTCTTCCATTGCATTAACGAGGTATACACATTACCAGGCCATGTTGCCCGACAGGAATACCAGATTGACCATGTCGGGTAATTATCTATTAAAGGTTTTTTTAGATGGAGATACTTCCAAGCTTGCGTTTACAAGGCGCATGCTGGTATTGGAGCAAAAGGCATCTATTGGTGGACAGATCACACAGCCTTTTGCACCACAGCTTTTCAAATCACATCAAAAAGTTCAGTTCACAGCCAATATCAATGGATTGAATACATTTAGCGCAGCACAACAGATCAAGGTGGTGATATTGCAGAACAACCGCTGGGATAATGCGATAACAGATATCAAACCAACATTTGTAAGAGGTAATTCGCTGGTGTATACCATGGAGAGCAACCTGGTTTTCCCGGGGGGTAAGGAATGGCGCTGGCTTGACCTGCGGAGTTTGCGTTTGCAGAGTGACCGGGTACAGAAAGCAGATTATAAAAAGAATTCAACAGATATGTTTTTGTTCCCGGATGCAGACCGTAGTGCACAGCGCTATGTTTACTTCCGTGACCTGAATGGCATGTACCTTGTTGAAACTTACGAATCCATCAACCCTTATTGGCAGGGAGATTTTGCAACTGTACATTTTAAACTGGCTGCTCCCAATGCAACAGCATATCCAGATAAGGATATCTATCTTGCAGGGCAGTTAACCAATTATGAATTCAATGATAAGACCAGGATGGTATTTAATGCCGAAAAGGGAGTTTATGAAACGACCGCTTTTTTAAAACAGGGTTATTATAACTACACTTATATAGCAGTGGATAAAAATAACCCTGTAAACCGGCGTGACCTGGAAGGGGATTATTGGGAGACCGAGAACAGCTACACCATTTTAATGTATTATAGATCCTTTACCGACAGGTCTGACCAACTGATCGGTATTGGAAAAATTAATTCAAGGACAGATAGGCCAGGGATTAGTTTTTAACAAACCAGATACAAGATACTGGTCTCTAGATACTGGAAACAATTCAATTACACACTAGCTTTTAAATTCGGAGGAACCATCCAGTATCCAGTATCAGTTTCTTGCAATTTTGATCTTTGATTTTTGAATTTGATTCCGTATCCCTTATCTTTGCCACGGCAAGTCTTATACGACCAGCTCCTATTGAACTCCCCCAGGACCGGAAGGTAGCAAGGGTAGATGGTTGAGCGGTGCGATGTAAGTAACTTGCCATTTTTTATTTTATATGGAAGAGGTAATATTTAATATTTTTGTTGGCCCTTATATTCTAAAAATTCCTTTACTGAGTGGAAAAGGGCGGATTACACAAGATATTCATATTCAATCTTTAAGATTATGTGTATATGAATTCAAAAGAACTTGAGACACGTTTGAAATCTCTGGCTTACAGAATTGTGAATCTTTGAGAGGCTTTACCTAATAAAAAATCTCAAAAGTTAAAGCAGCCCAATTGCTCAGATCTGTTTTTTCGGCAGCAGCCAATTATAGAGCAGCTTGTAAGGGCATAAGTAAAAAGGCATTTGTTTCCAAATTGAGTATTGCTTTTGAAGAGGCAGATGAAACATTATTCTGGCTGGAAGCTATACAGGAATTAAAATTATTAGCTGTAGAGAAGTTGTCAGCAATTATTAAGGAAGCTACAGAAATGGCAAGTATCTTAGCGGCGGCGAGAAAAACATCCCAACTGAATCTGAAAAAATCTTAAATCTTAAATATAGAATTGCTTATGAAATTTTTTATAGATACCGCCAACCTGGCACAAATCAAAGAAGCTAATGATCTTGGAATATTGGATGGTGTTACCACCAATCCTTCGTTAATGGCCAAAGAAGGCATAAAAGGGCAGGATGCTGTTATGGCTCATTACAAAACTATTTGTGAAATGGTTGATGGCGATATAAGTGCTGAAGTGATTGCGACCGATTATGAGGGCATTGTTGCGGAAGGAAAGAAACTGGCAGCAATACATCCCAATATCGTTGTAAAAGTACCCATGATAAAGGATGGCATCAAAGCATTAAAATGGTTCACGGATAATGGTATCAAAACCAATTGCACATTGGTATTCAGTTCGGGCCAGGCCATTTTAGCAGCAAAAGCAGGGGCTACTTATGTATCGCCTTTTATTGGTCGTGTTGATGATAGCGGCTGGGATGGCATGGACCTTATTCACCAGATGCGCCAGATATTTTCTATCCAGGGATATAAGACAGAGATCCTTGCGGCATCGATCCGCAATCCAAATCATATCATTAAATGTGCCGAGGCCGGTGCGGATGTTTGTACCTGTCCGCTGGATTCTATTTTAGGTTTATTAAAACACCCATTAACGGATATCGGCCTGGCTAAATTCTTAGAAGACGCCAAGAAATTTGCATAGCTCATCGGCTGATGCCATCATCTGACGATGTGAAATTTTCATGGTCAGACGAGGCCCCCGAAAAATCGGGGCAGGCTGTCAGACCATAAAAATGCCCGGTAAATCCTTCAGGATTTCCGGGCATCTTTATTGGGTATTACTAATAAGTTTATCCTTTCCTGCTTTTAGACTTGTTCATGATTTCATCCACGGTTTTTAATTGAGGATCTGGCATTTGCTTTACGTAGATCGTAAATTCCTTTACCAGGGCAGGATTGTTTTTAACGGTTACTTTAATATCAACTTGCTTCACATTTATATCCCCGTCGATCCATAAGTTATTGCCCTCGAATTTTCCTGCAGATGACGAGAAAATCAGATCATTACTGTCCAAAGGAAGAAACCTGCCATTGGCTAACTTGCCATCAATATTAATGTAGTTTAATGTACCTTTTTTAAGGCTGTCCGTGTATAAATTCACATATATGCTTTCCACATTTTGTGCTTTTACAAACACTCCGGCACCCAGCATAAATAAAAGAAGTAAATATTTTTTCAATTTCTTATTGTTTATGTAAAGATTGTAAAAAATATGCCACGATGTGATTTTAATGGATTCAAAAATGTTAAAATTGTACGCATAAATAGACTAATATAGAAATAATTAACTATTCTTTGATTAACAGCTTATAAATACAAAAGCATGTTATTTCTAACATGCTTTTGTATTTTATTTTTTAGTAACTTTTTTCTTAACCTTTTACATCCAGCAATACTTCCTGGCCATTTACTATTGCCCTTACATCACCATATCTCCCCACTTTTAATTTCTCATATTTATTTTCAATTACCACTTTTCCCTGCTTATTGATCATACCGGAGAGACCGTCCTTTTTTGTAAGTGCATAAGACCCCTTAAAAGCACCTATATACTCATAAATATTAGGTGCGATTACCTTTCCTTCCATATTTATCAACCCCAGTTTGCCTCCCTTGGTTGTAAGGGCGAGGGCATCATTTCCAAATGATCCTATTTTTTCGTACTCAGGCTTAACGATCTCATTGCCGTTAGGCTTTATCATGCCAACGAGGCCGTTCTTCCAAACCAATGCAATCCCGCGGTGAAATTTACCGATCCTGTCATATTGTTTACTTGTTTCCTGAGCTGACACCTGCAGGGTAAAAAGGGTTAATAAAATAAAGAGTAACTTTTTCATAATGCAGCTTTAATAGTTTGTGAGGTATAAAATTTTATTAGTGGATAAAAGTAAAGAAAATTATTAAAACCGGCCTGATTATACAGGCATATGCTGAAACTAGTTTTCAACAACTGGAAATACACCTGCTGGGGTTTAATGAATTGTTGATTAACTTACATAAAATAATAATAAATGCTACATGTAAAGATTATCATTGCCAGTACCAGGCCGGCACGTAAAGGCCCGGCGGTTGCAGCATGGATATATGAATTGTTTTCAAAAAAGGAGGATCTTAAACTTGAGTTGCTTGATCTTGCCCAAGTCAATCTTCCTTTCCTGGATGAAGAGAAACATCCCCGTTTAAAAGAATATGTGCATGAACATACCCGTAACTGGAGTAAAACAATTGAGGAAGCCGATGCATTTATCATTGTTACCCCTGAATATAATTTTGGGTACCCCTCCCCATTAAAGAATGCACTGGATTTTCTTTACCTGGAATGGAACTATAAACCGGTTGCCTTTGTAAGCTATGGCGGCATTGCCGGGGGCACAAGGTCTGTACAGCAATTAAAGCAGGTGGTAACTGCTTTAAAGATGATGCCCATTTCTGAAGATGTGCATATACCCACTTTTACAAAATATATTAATGAGCAGGGGAGGTTTAACGCAGCGGAAGGGCTTGTAAAGTCTGCGGAGGGTATGTATAAAGAACTTATTAAATGGGCAACTGCGTTGGTACCCATGCGTAAAAAATAATTAACGGGACAAAAAAGGCAATTTTGCCCGGAGTATAACCACACCTATATGAGCTGGATGTCGATCGCAATCATTATTTACCTGATTTTTTTAGTATTGGTTTGCCTGAGGATCATTTTTGAAACGCATAGTAGTACTAAAACCCTGGCCTACCTGCTCTTCTGCATTTTTATACCTGTTATCGGAATAATCTTTTACCTCACCTTCGGCATTAACTACTGGAGAATAAAACTATATTCCAAGAAGGCTGCACGGGATGAAAAATTATTGGAGCAGCTTAAAAAGAATATTCCATATTATGAAACCATGATCGTTAAGCAACCTGATGTATCCGGCATGGAACATGCAGAACTGGCTTCCCTGCTGATCAAGGATATTAAAAGTCCGCTTACCCGGTACAATAAGGTTAAACTTTTAGTGAATGGTGAAGAGAAATTTCCAGAGCTGTTAAAGGCCATTGCGGATGCAAAGTATAATATACACATTGAGTATTACATTTATGAGCAGGATGAGATCGGAAAAGAGATCCTTGAATTACTTATTAAAAAAGCAACAGAAGGGGTAGAGGTACGACTTATTTATGATGATTTTGGAAGTCCTACCATAAAGAAGAAAACCGAGAAACGCCTGATGGATGCAGGCGCAGAGATCTATCCCTTTCACAAAGTGCATTTTTACCTGCTGGCAAACCGATTCAATTACCGCAATCACCGCAAGATCGTGATCATTGATGGCAAGACAGGATTTACAGGCGGTATTAATGTGAGTGATAAATATATAAATAACAACAAGGGGGAATTATTCTGGCGGGATACCCATTTGCGGATAGATGGGCCAGGGGTTTATTACCTGCAATACCTTTTTATCAGCGACTGGAATTTTTGTTGCGCCCGTTCTTTAAAACCGGCTCATTTACATTTTGATGAGCAGGTAAAACAAGATGAAGATACTTATGTACAGATCGTAGGTAGCGGACCCGATTCCAAACAACCATCTGTACTTTTTTCAATATTGCAGGCGATCTATTTAGCAAAGGAAGAGATACTGATCACCACGCCGTATTTTATACCGGGTGATAATATCATGGATGCATTAAGGATAGCTGCATCAAGCGGACTTAGCGTAAAACTGTTGGTGCCTGGCAAATCCGATTCCAGGCTAGTGAACGCAGCCTCTAAGGCCAATTACTTTGACCTGCTGAATGCGGGTGTGGAAATATACCTGTATGAAAAAGGTTTTGTGCATTCAAAAACGATCGTTACGGATCGTAAGCTGTCAATTGTTGGAACTGCCAACATGGACTACCGCAGTTTTGAATTGAATTTTGAAGTGAATGCCATTGTATACGATGAGCCATTTGCAAAAAAATTACGCACTGTATTTTTTGATGACCTGAAGAACGCCACAAGAATAAATGAGAAGATCTGGAATAAGAGGGCATTCTATTATAAGCTTGCCGAAAGGATCGCCCGGCTTTTTTCACCTGCACTGTAATTACCTCAATGGATGACCTTTAACGCGTTTCACGAATAAGCGAAATGACCTGCGGTCCCATTTGGCAAAACGGCCACGTTGTACCACCAGTGTATTATCAATATCTGGCTGTATATAATAATGAAAGGCAAATTCTTCTGCCGGGTTTTCCCAGCCGATCACCTGTCCAAAGCGAAGATCGTTGAACACTATGGTGTCTTTTCTTTTCTCCATCGTATAATAACCCTTGGAAAAACGGATGAGCTGTTGTAATTGCCGTTGCTCTTTTATATCATCAAGTAAATACCCCTTCCTTGAAAAATAATACATTGGCATTTCTTTGGTTTGATCAAATACCGAACGGTAGCCCACATAATAACCACTGTCGGCCTCAGCCACTACAAACCAAAGCCAGCTTTGTAATGGGGCAGGAGTGGTGAAATACCGTTTATGGTTTACCTGTTGATCTGCCAGCATTTTTTTCACATCCTGGTTTATGATTAATTTATTGATACCGCAATAGCCTAAATATAAAAGGCAAAAGACCAGGCCGGCCTTCCACCAGAATTTTCTTTTTTTACTGAATGACTTTAATATGATCAGCATCACCAGGGCTACAGCGGGCACTATTGAAAAGAACGGGTCGGCAACATACATCACGTTAAAACTAAAACGGTGATGACTGAAAGGCTCAAACCAACCGACACCGTAATTATTAAAGGCATCTAAAAAAATATGCATCATTATCGCAGAGCAGAAGAAGAACCACCACCGGGTATAAGAGATGTTATGCGGACGGTGCCATTTCTCCGCAAACCATGCCATTACAAAAGTGATGACCAGTGAAAACAGGATGGAATGTGTAAAGCCACGGTGAGCCAGCAGGTTGTCGCTGGTATTAAGCCATAAGGCAGCAATAAAATCAATATCAGGGATGCTTTGTGCAAGCGCACCCCATATCATGGCTTTTTTACCCACTTTATGCCCGGCAAAGGCCTCGCCCATACATGCACCCAATGCTATATGTGTGAGTGAATCCATTTTGCAATTTACTAAAAATACAACTGTTGGAGGGTATGAGCTGTTAATTAATAACAAGCAGATTCTTCTCAATTTTTTTCAGCAGATCCTTCATATCAAAAGGCTTGGCTAAAAAATCGTTGGCGCCTGCATCCATTACGGAGCGCTCTACATCATCGCTGGCCGATATCATTATGATCGGGATATTTTGGGTAAGTTCTTTTTGCTTCAGGCTTTTGCAAATATCACGTCCATCTACCCCCGGCATAGAAATATCCAAGAGGATTATATCAGGAAATCCTTTATCAATGTGTAAAAGCGTAGCACCGTTCAAAGTACTGCAAACTTCATATCCTTCCTGTTTAAGCATTAAGGAAAGCAGTTGAACTATACAAACATCATCATCTGCGATCATTACTTTTTTGTTTTTCAGGGGCATAACAGCAATACCTGCAAAAATTCATCCAATAACCGGTATTTGGTACGTTTTAATTTTTTTTGAGGTTATTGTTACAAATAGCGATATGAGCTACGCACAATATGGAAGCCGATTTTATACATTTCGTATAAATCCTGCCCCAATGCGGGAATTAAGCATGCTGTAAATTTTACCTTACAAGCCAATCATGTGCTTCCCGAAAAGAAGTAAAATCAAAGTATTATAACCCTTTATTCACACAAATAGTCTCCCAGAAATCCTACTCCTTTAAATTCTTCTCCTTTAACAGCAACTTTTATAGAACGAATATCGGGTGCAAAATTATCAAGATAAAAATCAACCATATTGTAGTAGATGAACATGTTAAGCACCTTAGTAAATTAATCTTTAGTAAGGTCTAGCTGGTATGCTTCTTTCAGGTTGCTAAATGGGTCGCAGTCGCTGAAGCGGATTGTGAAAAGGGAGTGGGGTGTTTTGTTCATTGAGGCTGGTTTAGCAGGAGTGTAAATTAAATAAAATTGGAAGCGGGTACCAGATATTTGATGGTACTCAACAAAGGCGGGTGGATGGTAATACTCCTGCAAATATTAGACTCTTGAATTAGATGGCTCCTGTTTTTTTATTTTTTTATAATATACAGAAGGCCACCAAACCATTATTATTTCAACAAAAATAAGTGGCACAAATGAAAAGAAATATTCATTCACCACTCTTCTTAACGTGCCATCCTGAATATTGCCAAATAAAAAATTTAAAGGCATAATATCATCAATTCTTACAGCAACAAAAGCTAAAACACATACATAACTTCTAACCATCATCTGCCTGTGTATTTTTATATTCCTGCCTTTGATGGCTTTCCAGGCTAACCAGGTAGAAAGAACAGCAAACATTGTTAACAAAAAAAGAGAAATACGACAGGGTACACAAAAACTAACCAACGAAAGCCTGAATGCAGAAATACCAATAAGCAGTACACCGAACATATACAACTTGCCGGCAAAGCGATGAAAATATATAAACCTGTTGCGGATAAAAGGCCAGAATTGTGTTGGCCCGAGAATTAAAGCCAAACTGCCACCCACCAGGTGGAGTACTATCCAAAATTGATTATTGAAAAACGTTGTACCGAAATTTTTGCTACGATAGCCATACAAGAAGACTACAACATTATCCATAAAAAAATAAAAAGAAAGGGCAATGATCCCCATCCAAAAAATAATGAGAAGAGTTTTTCGGGTAATTGCCATAGTAGAAAGATAAAAAACAAAAGCCGGTATTTTAAACCAGCCTTTATTCTATAAATGTAAGGAAATTAATTTTGCATACGGTAGTTTGTACTATGATTAATCTGATTTTTTGATGACTCTGATATAAGTAATCATAGTTTACATTCAATTATTCAAATCATAGTTCAAACATTTATTTGACATATGGCGTATCATAATTCTTCACATACCTGTTCAGCCACTGGTTCTGTTCCCAAAGCATGTGCAGTATATTTTCCTTTGCTGCATAACCATGGCTTTCGAAAGGTAATTGTACAAAACGTACGGTGCCGCCGTGCCCCTTGATGGCATTGTACAGGCGCTCACTTTGAATAGGGAAGGTGCCGGGATTGTTATCGGCCTCGCCGTGTATCATTAGCAATGGGGTTTTAATTTTATCAGCATAGCTGAACGGGCTCATTTTATTATATACTTCAGGTGCCTGCCAGTAAGTGCGTTCTTCATTCTGGAAACCAAACGGGGTAAGTGTACGGTTGTATGCACCGCTACGTGCAATACCGGCCTTAAATAAATTGGTATGTGCAAGCAGGTTCGATGTCATGAATGCACCATAACTATGTCCGCCAACTGCTACCCGGTTGCGGTCACCAATACCCATCTCAGCGATCTTATCAATGGCAGCCTCTGCACTCCAGGTAAGTTGCTCCACAAAATTATCGTTAGGTTGTTTTTCACCTTCGCCAACAATGGGGAACTCGGTATTGTCCATAATTGCATATCCCTGTGTGGCCCAAAAAACAATGGAGCCATAACCAACCCTTGTAAAAGTATATTTACTACCACGAAGTTGTGCAGCATCACTTGCACTTTTAAATTCACGTGGGTAAGCCCACATGATAACGGGCAGGGAACCGTCTTTTTTTGGATCATAACCTGCGGGCAAATACAGGTCGGCAGCCAGATCAACACCATCCTTACGCTTGTAAGTAATTTTTTGTTTCACTATACCACGCAGGCCTGGTTGGGGATCAGGGAAATTGGTGATCACTTTTGCTGAATTATTTTTAAGGTCACGTAAATAATAATTGGGCTGCTCGGTCTGGCTTTGCTTGTTGGTTACAATAAGCAGTTTGTCAAAATCAAGTACTGTAGTCACTGTTTCATAATAAGGCTCTTCACAGCGCCAGAGCTGTTTAGTTTCTTTGGTATTGATATCGAAAGTATTTAAAAAGGGCAGGTCGCCTTTTGGCGATGCGCCTGTACCTCTCATCACCAGTTGTGTGCCGTTAATTAATTTTGGTGTTTCACGTCCGTATTTATTTTTGTCGGTTAGTGGAGTGCCCGGATCTTTATAAGCATCATCAGTACTACGGTCTATAAGCACTTCCATTTTACCATCTGCAGTAAGCCTGCTCATTTTTGTACGGTGTTTTGCCCTTGATCCTTCGGTAACAAAGAAAGAGCCATTGGTTATATCAGTAACATTGTACATACGCTCCGGCGTTTTTACCAACTCCCTGGGTGAGCCGCTGAATGGTGCTGCTAAAATGTATGCAGCGTCATGGTAGTCCATTTTATTTTTAATGAGACCGCTGTCCAATGGCTCGATCCATCTTACAGTTGCAGGTGAATTATCAAGCCAGTCAAAACCCCGTGGCGCATTCAATACATTATCATTTCCCCTTGGAGCCAATTCGCTGCTGGGTAACCTGGTAAGCACTTTTATTGTATTGGCATTCATATCTGTTACAAGCATTGTACTATTAAAGCCACCTGCAGTAACGAGGTATGAAAAGGGCTTATCAATTTTTTTTATTAGTAAATATTTTTTATCAGGTGATACAGCAACGCTGTTATAAATAGCCGGGCTCCCGACTTTTGTTTCAACACCATTGGTATTTTTTATCAATTGTGTTGTTGCATAGAACTCGAATTGTGTTTCATCAAACGGAGATTTGATCAGGTCCTGGAAGGTAGGGCTTGCAGCAATCTTACCCAGGTTTTCCTGTACCACAGGCCCTTTTGGTGCATGCGGTTTTTTAGGAGCATTGATCAAGGGTTTGTTCACGGCGGCATACAAGAGACTGTTGTTATCGAGCCAGTCGAATGCTGCGCTTAGTACCATGTTCAATGCAGCTTTGTTTACTTTGGTTGCTTTACGGGTTTTGATATCGATCACATACATATCAATTGCTGTGTTTGTAGTATTGGCAAATGCGGCTTTGTCCTCATCCGGGCTCCATTGCAAATTGCCGGCTTTTAAGTTTGCCGGCAGTCCTGCTATTTTATATTCCGTACCGCTCTTCACATCACGGAGAATGATATTGGTGATATAGCTGCTCCTGCTTGGACCAAAGTTGTTTGGGTTTATCCTTAAGCCGGCAATGCGTAACTCAGGCTGGGCCAGGTCTTCTACCGAAGTCATACTGCTGCGTTCAAGTATAAACATATTTTTTCCCTTGCTGTCGAAACTAACGCCCGGTGTGGGTTTGGCCATTATCAGGTCATAGATCTCTTTTGGCGGGTTTTGGTACTCAACAGCATCCTGTGCAAATAAAAAGTTGCAAATAAAAAGCAATAAAATTGATAAAAGCTTTCTCATGTTTTGTTATTTATTTTAGATGGTATATTAAGAAAGTTAATTACTGATCCCTACTCTTTGTTTTACATATTCATTTTTCTCCATTTCATTCAGCATGAACATGGAAAGATCGCCGGAATTGACCTTATGGTTATTGGGTTCGGGAACATAATTGGCTTTTGTTATATAATGCCCGGTGGCACCAGCCTCGATAATATTGGGAGGGCAGACAAAGGTCCAGTCAAGCCCACTTTCTTTTAAAGTTTCATATGCTTTTTTGTGCTCAAGGCCTACTGGTAAATACTCTGCGGGATAATCATCTTTTTCCAATAACAACGAAGTTTCATCTGCATTTAAAACACCCATACCCCCAATAGCAATGATCCGCTTAACGCCAGCCTTCTCCATTTGTTTAATGATGTTCTTCATACCCAGGGTTCGGGTCTTATCTGTGCCATCCATGGAGCCACCGATGGCAGAGAGTACAGCATCACAACCTTTGATCGCATTAAATACTTCGCCTTCATCAAATAAAGCTCCCTGCACCAGTTTAAGATTTTCGGTTTGAAGATAATCCGTGGTGTATACATTCCGGCCAAATGCTTTAACATGATAATCTTTGAATAAAGCCTGCTGTACCAGTTGTTTGCCCACCATTCCGGTAGCGCCAAATATGATAATATTCATTGTTTTTACGTTTGCATAAAGTTACTTAATTCGCATATAGCATATCACCCAATTGGCCTTTCTTTTTCCCAATAAAAGCACTTTTCAAAGGGCCAGCGTAGTCAGCATTGTGTAAAATCTTTCGCCAATTACAAAATATTTTTTTTTGGTAAGCAATTTGTTTTCATATTTGCAATAACAATGAAAATGATCAATACAAATAACAACGGTTGGTGGTGGCAGTCAAAATCCTGACGTGTCGCTGTGCGGTTATTAAATGTAACTAAAATAAGTACTAAAGCCCCGACACGAGTGTCGGGGCTTTTTAATATTGTCTGAACGGGGATTTGGGTGGATTGGCTGGATTAAGAGGATTTTTTAATTTTTTAATTATAACTGTTATGCCACAGTTTAAATATGAGGAGATAACCAAGAAAATAATTGGTGCTGCTATGAAAGTTCATTCTGTTTTGGGAAATGGTTTTCAGGAAGTGATCTATCAACGGGCTTTGGAAATTGAATTTTCTAAATGGGACTTAGGGTTTGTGAGAGCGTTTTCTATGCCGATATTTTATGTCGGACAAGAAATAGGAGAAAGAAGAGTTGATTTTTTTGTAGAAGGAATTATTAGTGTTGAATTAAAGGCAAGAGAAGTTTTGGAAGCTGTACATTTTTCCCAGGCAAGAAATTATTTAAAGGCTTATAATCTTGTGGTAGGATTGTTATTGAATTTTGGCGGAACATCTTTAGAATTTAAACGGCTTGAAAAATTCGAAGTATAATTCTAAACTAAAAATCTAACAAATCTATTTAATCCACCCAAACCCCCGTTCAGACAAAAGCACAATGAAAAAAATAAAGATACAAACCACCTACAAAAAAATCCTTGCCGATGTGTACACCCCGGTAGGTATCTATTTAAGGTTAAGAGACCGTTTCAGGGATACCATCTTACTGGAGAGTACTGATTTTCATGCAGGGGAGAATAGTTATTCTTTTATTGGTATCAATGCGGTTGCAGGGATGGAGATCAGTAATGCTGCTGCTATTGAATTTAAATTACCGGGACAAAATGCCGAGCGTATTAAACTGGATAGCAAAACCGACGTACCCCAATTGCTCTGGGATTTTATGCAGCGTTTTGAAATTAAGGAAGCTGTTGTAAAGCCTGTTAATGTTGCACAGGGATTGTTTGGCTATACCAGTTTTGACGCAGTGAAGTTTTTTGACAGCCTCAACCTCACCCCCAGCCTCCCGAATGATCGGGACAGGCTCTCTCCCGGGGAGCGGGACTTGAACAGCATTCCGCTGATACGTTACCGTCTCTATCAGTACGTTATTGCCATCAATCATTTTAAAGATGAATTGTTCATTTGCGAAAATCATTTTAATGATATTGAAAGTGAAATTGGTATAATTGAAAGTTTGATCAGGAGTAAAGATGTACCCGAATTTCCTTTTAAAACTTCCGGAGAAGAAATATCCAATATTACGGATACCGCTTATATCGACATGGTAAAGAAAGGCGTAGCAAGCTGCATGCGGGGTGATGTTTTCCAGATCGTATTGAGCAGGCGTTTTGAACAGCAGTTTACAGGCGATGAATTCAATGTGTACCGTGCATTGAGAAGTATCAACCCAAGCCCTTATTTATTTTATTTTGATTACGGGGACTATAAACTAATGGGTTCTTCACCAGAAAGCCAGCTTATTGTGGCACAGGGAAAGGCTATTGTTCATCCCATTGCCGGTACCTTTAAAAGAACAGGTGATGATGAGCAGGATAAGGCCCTGGCCATAAAGCTGGAAAATGATGAAAAGGAAAATGCTGAGCATGTGATGCTGGTTGACCTGGCCCGCAATGACCTCAGCCATATGTGCACGGAAGTAGAAGTATCGCAATATAAAAAGATAAATTATTACAGCCATGTTATTCACCTGGTAAGCGAGGTAACGGGTAAGGTTGGGCCGGACGCCAATCCTTTTAGATTGCTTGCAACTACTTTTCCTGCAGGTACCTTAAGCGGTGCTCCTAAAATCAGGGCAATGCAGTTGATCAATGCGTTTGAAACCACTGCAAGAAGTTATTATGGGGGTGCTATTGGCTTTATTGGATTTGATGGATCGGTGAACCATGCGATCATGATAAGGACATTCTTAACCCGGAACAATACATTGGTTTACCAGGCAGGTGCAGGTGTTGTGGCAGCAAGCGACCCGGCAAGTGAATTGCAGGAAGTGAATAATAAATTAAATGCGCTGAAGCAGGCGATAGTACTGGCAGCCTCCCTAAATCCCTCCAAAGGAGGGACTTTGTAGCCTCTTTTAAATTTGAGAATGTATATGCAAATTATGACTGAGAAAAGTATGAAAATATTAGTTTTTGATAATTATGATTCGTTCACGTACAACCTTGTTCACCTGGTGGAAAAGATCACAGGAGAAAAAGTGGATGTTTACAGGAATGACCAGATCGCTTTGGCTGATGTGGCGGCTTACGACAAAATTATTTTATCACCCGGCCCTGGAATACCGGTGGAAGCAGGCATGCTGTTGCCTTTGATAAAAGAATACGCCGCTACTAAATCAATGCTGGGCGTGTGTTTGGGTCACCAGGCTATTGCTGAGGCTTTTGGCGGGAAATTAATAAACTTAACCACGGTATTTCATGGTGTAGCCACGCCGGTTAGTATAGAAAGTAAGCATTCAAAAATATTGCAGGGATTGCCGGATACAATAGAAGTAGGCCGCTATCATAGCTGGATCGTAAGCGATGATGGGTTGCCTGATGTACTGGAAGTAACAGCAAGGGATGCTAATGGATATATCATGGGCATGCAGCATAAAACATTTGATGTGCAGGGCGTACAGTTTCATCCGGAGAGTGTATTAACACCTGATGGAGAAAAGATAATGAGAAATTGGTTAACCCCATGAACTACGTTCGTTCCCTTAGCAGGGAACCCCTAAAGGAAAAACAAGTGCGGAGAAATTGTGAAGAACAAAAATGGATTAATAATATTAGACGGACAAGCTATTAATTATAAAATAACAATTTAAGTTCTCCGCCAGCTGGTGGAACAGGGGCATGAAAAAGATTCTAAATTATTTATTCGAACATAAAAGTCTGTCAAGAGAACAGGCCAGGGAAGTGTTGTATAATATTTCGAACAATGTGTACAGCGATGCAGAGATCGCATCATTTATTACCGTGTATTTAATGCGTAGCATTACTATTGAAGAACTGCAAGGGTTTCGTGATGCATTGATGGAACTTTGTATACCCGTTGACCTTGATGGGCAGGATACAATTGATATTGTAGGTACTGGCGGTGATGGAAAGAACACTTTCAATATTTCAACACTGAGCTGTTTTATTGTTGCCGGTACAGGTACTAAAGTGGCCAAGCATGGCAATTATGGCGCTTCTTCCATTAGCGGCAGCAGCAACGTGATGGAGCAACTGGGTTATAGTTTCAAAATAGATAATGATTCGTTGAAAAAAGAATTGGATGAAGCCCATATCTGTTTTTTACATGCACCGCTTTTTCATCCCGCATTAAAAGTTGTTGGCCCTATAAGAAAGAACCTGGGCGTTCGCACATTTTTTAATATGCTTGGACCGATGGTGAACCCTGCTGTTCCAAAATACCAGTTGGTAGGGGTGTATAATTTGGAAATGGCCAGGATATACAATTATTTATTGCAGCAGGGTAGCAGTGCTTTCACCATCATTCACAGTCTTGATGGTTATGATGAAATATCACTTACAGGCGATATTAAAGTGATTACCAATGCAGGAGAAAAGATATATAGTGCAGAAGACCTGGGAAAACGTACCGTAAGCCCGATGGATATACATGGAGGTAATTCGGTTGAAGAAGCAGCTAATATTTTTTTATCCATTTTAAAAGGGGAGGGTAGCTGGGCACAGAATGCAGTGGTGCTGGCTAATTCAGCCATGGCATTACAATGCACGGGTAAGTATAGTTCATATGATGAGTGTTACCAGCTTGCAGTTGAAAGCCTGGAGAGCGGAAAGGCTTATCGATCTTTACAAAAATTAACAGGGAGGTAATGCATATTTTAGACAGGATAATTGAACATAAGAAAATTGAAGTTGCCAGGCATAAGCAGTTGGTTTCAATGGATGCTTTAATGCAGACAGAAAATTTTCACCGTAAAACATTTTCTTTAAAAACATTTTTAGCTGATGAAACCAAAACAGGCATCATTGCAGAATTCAAAAGAAGATCGCCTTCTAAGGGCATTATAAACGGCAGCGCAGATGTGCTGGAGATTACTAAAGCTTATACAGCATATGGAGCTTCCTGTTTGTCTATTTTAACTGAAAGTGAATTTTTTGGAGGGTCTGCTGATGATCTGCTTAAGGCAAGGGTAAACAATATCCCCATCCTGCGTAAAGATTTTATCATTGATGAATACCAGTTGGCAGAAGCAAAGGCCATGGGCGCCGATGTTATTTTATTGATAGCGGCCTGCTTAACGCCTGAAAGTGTGCAGGAATTGGCTTTCTTTGCAAAGTCTTTAAAACTTGAAGTGTTGCTGGAGATACATACGGAACAGGAATTGCATCATATTTGTAATGAAGTTGACCTGGTAGGAGTGAATAACAGGGATTTGAAAACTTTTGCAGTTGACATTAACAGGTCAATTGCATTGAGTAAGCAGATTCCCGCAGGTAAAATAAAAATTGCCGAAAGTGGTATCAGTGAAACAGGAACGATCGGGTTATTTAAAGAAGCTGGGTTCACCGGGTTTTTAATGGGCGAGAATTTTATGCGGGCTGAAGACCCCGGTATGGCATTTAAACAATTTGTACAAAAATTAAAACAAGGATAATTATGAACACGAAAGTTTGTGGGATTACACAATTAAAGCAATTGCAACAGTTAGATGGACTGAATATAGATTTTGTAGGTCTGATATTTTACAAAGATTCTCCACGTTATGTTGGCGATAAGATCAAAAAGGAAGACCTGAAGAATTCGGACTTTGACCTGAAGAAAGTAGGAGTTTTTGTAAATGCCGATTATGATGAGATCATGGACGTGGTAGAAGATTACGGTCTTGATGTTGTACAGTTACACGGCAATGAAAGCCCTGAGTTGTGTGAAGAATTATCAGCTGAAGTGGAAGTGATCAAAGCATTTAAAGTAAGTGACAGCAACGTATCAATAGATGAAATGGTAGCAGATTATGATGAGGTATGTGATTATTATTTGTTTGATACAGGCCCCCTCCCAACCTCCCCCGAAGGAGGAGGAGAAAATGCAGCCACCCACGGTGGTACAGGCAAACAATTCGATTGGAAAGTCTTGAGTAAAGCTAAAATTGAAAAGCCTTTCTTTTTAAGCGGCGGCATTGGTGTAGATGATATTGCCAGGGTGAAAGGCTTTAAACATCCTGATTACTATGGTGTGGATATCAACAGCAGGGTAGAGAAGGAGCCGGGCGTAAAGGATATGGCATTGGTGCTACAGTTCAGGCAGGGGTTGAAATAACAGCCCCCTTTATCTCCCCCGAAGGGGGAGGAAACCACGAAGACCTGAGCGAAGATTGATGCAAGTGATATAAACACGACATGTATGAAAATAATACAGGAGAAAAAGAATTTGTTCACTTGCCTTTGTTGCGGATAAAAAACTTTGCCCGAAGAAAGTCCTGGTTCATTTTATATAGGTGAAGTTTGTGGCTGGACAGATGATAATCTACAATTTGATGACCCGGATTTTGTTGATGGTACACCAAATGATATATCGATGCGCCAGGCACAAAGATAGTTTTATAAGGTACAGATGATAAAGCCCTCAGTTTTGAAAACTTAGTTAGACCCAACGAGAAGGGTTATGACTTTGATGAGATCTGGAAGCCTTTAGATGAATAGCGTAATAAAGTACAAGAGTGCGACGCCAATGAAGTTGAACAGATTTCCAGAAGCTGGGAACAAAAAAAAGTAAAAATGAAATTCAATGTCAATGAACATGGTTATTACGGAAATTTCGGCGGAGCTTTCATCCCCGAGATGCTGTACCCTAATGTAAAGGAACTGCAGGATAATTATCTGAAAATAATCTATGAAGAAAATTTTCAAAAAGAATTTCATCAATTACTGAAAGATTATGTTGGCAGGCCAACACCACTTTTTTATGCAGCAAGGCTCAGCGAAAAATATGCTACCAATATTTTTTTAAAAAGAGAAGATCTCTGCCATACCGGTGCACACAAGATCAACAATACCATTGGGCAGGTATTACTTGCAGAACGTTTAGGAAAAAAAAGGATCATTGCAGAAACCGGCGCCGGGCAGCATGGTGTTGCCACTGCAACCGTTTGTGCCTTAAAAGGACTGGAATGTATTGTGTACATGGGTGAGAAGGATATTGAGCGCCAGGCGCCCAATGTAGCCCGTATGAAAATGCTGGGGGCCACAGTAATACCGGTAACAAGTGGCAGCAAAACGCTGAAAGATGCTACCAATGAAGCCATACGGGACTGGATAAACAATCCCGCGGATACACATTATATTATTGGTTCTGTGGTTGGCCCGCATCCTTACCCGGATATGGTGGCCAGGTTTCAAAGCATCATCAGCGAAGAAATAAAAAAACAACTCTTATCCAATACGGGTTCAGAATTGCCCACGCATGTTGTGGCTTGCGTAGGAGGCGGCAGCAATGCAGCCGGTACATTCTATCATTTTTTAGATAATGAAGAAGTAAAACTAATTGCAGTGGAAGCCGCAGGTTGCGGTATTGAGAGCGGCATGAGTGCAGCAACAACACAACTGGGTAAACCAGGCATACTGCATGGCAGTAAAAGTTTATTGATGCAGACAGCAGATGGACAGGTAACTGAGCCGCATAGTATTTCAGCAGGGCTTGATTATCCCGGTATCGGCCCATTACACGCACATTTATATGAAAGCGGCAGGGGCATATTCATGAGTGCAACTGATGAGGAAGCTTTAAGTGCCGCTTTTGAATTAAGTAAACTGGAAGGTATTATACCTGCTCTTGAAACTGCACATGCTTTATTTATATTGAATAAGATGGAATTTAAAAAAGAGGATGTAGTGGTTGTGTGTTTAAGTGGAAGAGGGGATAAGGATCTGGCTACTTACATGAAATATATTTAACCTCACCCCAAACCCCTCTTCTTGAGGAGAGGGGTTTTAACACCCTGATTCTTTTAAAAGGATTTAATCATTTACTATGGAAGAGTACAACCATAATCTTCACAACAATTCTAAAGCTATAGCTTTAGAGAATGCCAGGAACTTGCGTAAAGCTGGAACTAAAGCAGAGAAAATTCTTTGGGAGGCATTGAGAAACGAACAGGTTTGTAAATTAAAATTCAAGCGGCAACATCCTTTTGATGATTATATCCTTGATTTTTATAATCATCAAATGAAATTGGTTATTGAAGTTGATGGGGAAGTACATCGAAACCCGGAAGTACAGGATTATGATAAATTTAGAACAGCGAAGCTGAACGCAAGCGGACTGACTGTTCTACGTTTTACGAATAATGAAGTTGAAAGCAATTTAAAAGAGGTTTTAAAAAATATTAAAGAATGGTTTAAAAAAAACAAAAGTAGTATTGAATCAGCCGAGTCTTTCACACCCCTCTCCTCAAGGACAGAGCTTGTCCCGATCATTCGGGAGGCTGGGGGTGAGGTAAATAGATTAGACAAACTTTTCTCAACTAAGAAAAATAACATTTTAAACATCTACTGCACTGCAGGGTTCCCGCAATTGAATTCTACGATGGAAGTAATCACTGCCTTGCAGGAGAACGGTGCAGATATTATTGAGCTGGGAATTCCTTACAGTGATCCAATAGCAGATGGGCCGGTAATACAACAGAGCAATATGCAGGCTTTGGAGAATGGGATGAGTATATCAATTCTTTTCGATCAACTCCATGGTCTTCGTAAAAGTCCCGGCTTAGGCGGGATTGGGGAGGCCATCCCTATCATTTTAATGGGCTACATGAACCCGGTCTTGCAATTTGGCTTTGAAAGATTTTGTGGTACCGCGGCTGCTGTAGGTATTGATGGAATTATTTTGCCCGACCTGCCCATTCACGAATTTGAAATGGAGTATCAACAGCATTTTAAAAAGTATGGGCTTAAATTCATTTTTTTAGTAACACCTGAAACCAGCTCAGAACGGATTCAAAAAATTGATTCTTTGTGCACGGGGTTTCTGTATGCTGTGTCTACTTCATCCACAACGGGAAATTCGCACAAACCAATAGAAGACCAGGGAGTTTATTTTAAAAAATTAAAGGATATGAATCTTAATAATCGTGTATTGGTAGGATTTGGTATAAAAGACAACCATACTTTTAAAACAGCCTGTACGTTTACCAACGGGGCAATAATTGGATCTGCTTATATCAATGCATTAAAAAATACAATGGATATCTACAAGACTACTAAAGATTTCATAAATACCGTTAAAGGCTGATACGTGTCTGCCTAAAACTTGTTAAATTGCAACTCATAAATTAATTTGATGAAAAGATATTTTCTCTTCTTTTTTATAATGACAGGCTTCTGTTTTTTGTCAACCACAAATGCACAGGTTAGTAAAAAAGCTAAGCCCAAACCAAAGGCAGCAACTACCAGGGCCACTCCTAAAATTACTGCCAAGGCAAAGCCAGTTGCAACCGGGTTTACCATTAATGGAAGTGTGACCGGGTTTGCAGAAGGAATTACTGTTGAGCTTTTGAATGGCCAGACAGGCGCTACTGAACTAACCACTACATTAAAGAACGGCCAGTTTAATTTTAAAGGGAAGTTGGGAAGACCTGATTTTAAGATCATATTGTTTAACAGGCAACCTCCATATATCACGCTGTTCCTGGATAACAGCGTGGTAAATATTACCGGCGATAAGGCAACGATAGATAAGGCGAAGATAAACGGCTCCCCATCGCATAAGGCTTTCGATGATTTTAATATTTCGCTTGAGCCTTACCAATCTGTTTTTGCAGAAGGACTGCCTTACGACTCGGCCTCAACTGAAAAGGCAATGAGCCTTATAACTGAATTTGTGAGTACACATACTTCCTCATATATTACTCCATTGGCTATAATCCGCTATAACTCAATAGCCGATGATGTTTTGAAAACAGAACAATTGTACAATCTGCTGGATACAGGTATCAGGTCTACAGCTATGGGGCAATATATAGCCCAACTGATCAATGAATGGAAACAAAGTGGTGCTGGTAGCATCCTGCCTGATTTTTCGCAGCCCGATACTGCCGGCATACCGGTAAGCCTTTCTTCTTTACGCGGTAATTATGTGCTGGTTGATTTTTGGGCGAGCTGGTGTGGCCCCTGCCGCCAGGAAAACCCAAACCTTGTAGCAGCTTATAATAAATACAAGGGTAAAAAATTTACGGTACTGGGTGTGTCATTGGATAAAGCTAAACAAGCATGGCTGGACGCCATTCAGATGGATGGGTTGACCTGGACACATATCAGCGACCTGCAGGGCTGGCAGAATGCAGTTGCACTGCAATTCCAGATCTATGTTATTCCACAAAACTTTTTACTTGACCCCTCCGGTAAGGTGATCGGGAAGAATTTAACGGGTGCTGCGCTTGACAGAAAGCTGGCCAAGGTGTTAAGGTAGGAGGTTTATAGTTTGGGGTTTATGTTTTTTGGTTACCAGCTATATTTCATTATTCATCATTGTTGCGAACTTGTTCTGTTCTTCTTTTCTTTTAATAAAAGAAAAGAAGAATCACTCTTGTGCGGAATACCTATACTGAGCTTTTATCGAAGCGTAGTTTGGTGTTAATTTATTTGTTCACCCTTGTCCTCCGAAGCTTCATCCTTTGCTAAAGCTCCGGATGATATATTAGCGAAAGAGGATTCAAGTTTTCCAATGGTTTTCTTAGCTGCCTCCAGTCTTATCTTTTTTCTTAAACTTCAATTTGCCGATGCAGCATATTTTTTTTGAACCAAAGCTCATATACAGGATCAAGAAAATAAATTCCCTGCTGGTCGTCGATCAGTTCTTTCTGTAGCAATACTTTTTTTATTTTTAATACATTGGCTGATGTGCCAAGCTGGTATTTATGAACAACTTCTTTCGAACTTAACCCCGTATGCACACCTTCGGCCAGGGCTTTTAAAAAGTTAAACTGTATATTGGAAAGATTTTCGGTATCTCTTGTATACAAAATAGCGTTTTGGGCCAGCAGGTCATTTATTGCTGTTACAATAATTGCGGAAGTAACCGTTTTGGTTGTAGCAATCCAGACCAGGTAAGATAACTGCTGCACATAGTAAGAATGATCCTGCACCATGGCCGCAATGAGATTTGCCATATCTTCTGCAATATTCTTTTTTGTTGCTTTAAACTGCTGCTGTATGAAACTGATCCAGTCGGCCCGTGATATTTTTGGCAGGTACATCACATCACCAAATTTGTAAAAAGGATTCGACTGCTTTTCAAAAAGTTCCGCCATCATATGTTGCCTGCTTCCATATAAACAATAAGTTACCTGGTTATGATGCTGCCATTCTGTTCTCAACCTTTTTTGAAAAAGCTTTGGCTCTTTAAAATTTTGGCAATTCTGAAATTCATCAATACAAATAACCAGGTGCAGTTTTTTCTTTTTGGCAATTTCCTGTGGGAGGTTGAGTATTTCTTTATAATTTTTTTCCAGTTCCTTCCACTCAAAACTGATGTCAAAATCCTGCATGGGGTCAGTACCCAAAGATATTTTTGGGGTAATATGTTTAAAGAATTCTTTGCCGGTTTTAAGCCATTCTGTAAGCTTATTGGAGGTGGCTTTAATGGTTTCAGTCGCCAGCACTTTATAAAATTCTTCCTCATTACGGATGCTCATCAGGTCGAGCATAATAACCCTGCTGTTGCGGCTTCGGATGCCGGTAACTACTTTTTTTACCAATGATGATTTACCCCAGCGCCGGGGAGAAATAAGGATGGTATTGATTTGATGTTGAAGATTGCCCGCAAGGCGTTTAATATCTGTTGTGCGGTTAGTAAAACCAGCTTCAGCAACCGTTTTTCCAAATGCAAAAGGAGCTTCCATGATTCAAATATAATAAGTTGCGGTGAGCTTACCAAATGGTAAGTTACCAAATGGTAAGTTACCAAATGGTAAGCTCTATAAATTGCCGGGCTCTCCTTCCAGTGTTGCAATTGTTTTTTTTGCTGCTGCCAATCTTATCTTTTTATTTTTTTCTACCATAATTTTAGTGATCCACTTTTCCAGCCTATGATGCAAAGGTACCAGCAATGCACCAATACATATCAATATGGCCAGCATCCAAAAAGGGGAGTGGTTGGTTATCCTGTCGAGATAGGGATGAATATAAAGATTGATGAATTCAAATACAGCCAGCAGTCCCACGATACCAAAGAACTTAATGAACTTTTCTTTTACAATGATGCTGCGGCTTAACAGGAAGAATAAGATGATAAATGATATTAATCCTACAACAATGGCAGCGTATTGAAGATTACTTTTTCGCTCTTCTTTGGTTTTTATTTCTGCTGCGGCAATTTCATTCTGCCGAAGTTTTTCATCAAATGTAAGGCTTTGAAATTGTTTTTGTTTTTGCTGACTGAATAATGAATCGTTTGCAGCTTTGGTAATATCCAGGTAAAAAAATGCACTATCCGGCTTATTAATAATCCTGTAGTAAGAAGTTAAGAATCTGCCGGCATCACGGATACTCATGGTGAATCCTTTTTCGGAGGCAATTACTAATGATTTGTTTGCATAAAAAATGGTGGAATCATTTTTATTCATCTTCCCAAATAATTTACTCATTCCCAAATAGGCAAAGCACAAGCCTGAATAGCTTTCAGCTTTTGTTGAATAAGGAATACTATTTCTGTAATATTCTAATGCAAGTGTATTTTGTTCTGTTGCTGAATAAATGTCTCCGATAATGCGTAAAGCAGAACCAATTATCCTGTAATAATTTATTTGATAAGCCAGACTATACCCTTGTTGTGTAAAATTGGTTGCAGAATCAAACATTTTTAACTTTAGGTAATTCTCTCCAATATTTACAAGTATGATAGAAAGACTACGTTTATTGTTTAACTCCTCTGCTAAAGGCTTTGCTTTA
>JBKJMZ010000169.1:0-3024 GCA_046596255.1 Ferruginibacter sp.
TGTATGTTCTGTATATGGATGCAATAGAAATATTTTTCATGTTTACATTTATTAAAGTATTGCTTTTACAATTCACTTGCATGATTAGCACCATGCTATTTAGACATTTTATAAATCCTTTTGGATTAATCAGCTTGTTTTTCGTTTTTGTATATTAATTAAAATTTCACTTCCTTTATATCTTCCGTATCTCTTGCAACAGGAATGCCGGCAGCGTCTAAGATCATTACTTCCTGTATTGCTGTTTTACCTAATGACTCACCACTAATGATGAGCCTATAGCCATTTTCATAGGTTGTAAAATAGCCACAAGGGAAAGCATCGAATCCATTGGGCAGTCTTACCCGTGTTGGCTGTTGAAAACCCCAACCAATAATTTTTTGGTTAAGGATATGAATTATAAATGCTTCATCAAATGTCATAAAAACCGTTTTTTAATTTATCAGGATAATTTTATAATGACAGCCCGTACAGCAATCCATCTTTAAAGGAGATTGGTTTCAATTCATTTGACCTTGGTTGCTTTACCATTACTTGTTCCAAATGTTAAATCGTATTTGCCTTCCTTATTTATTGTAAAACGATATCGGGCAGCATCTTTAGTCGTTAAAAAAAAGGCATTTTCAGATTCTGCATGTAGCTCGGAATACTTGCTGCCATTAAGACTCATAAGTAGTTTATCATTTTCGAATACAACGGTGTATACATTTGTTGGCGCTATATCCAAAGCATACGAGCCGGTATATTTTATACTGATATCCCTGCCTAAATTTATTTTTACACCCCATTGATAACGAGGTTTTGATGTAAGTTCATTTGCATGCAAAGCATACAGGTCAAATTTAAAATGATTATAAATTACCTGGAGCTCTTTTGATTTTTGCTGATAATTAGGATGTTTTATATATCTTTTTACTTCATCAAGAACAAAATCCAATAAGGTGTTTCCATCAGCGGGGTCTTTTAAATTAATGTCCAAGCCAAAATCTTCCACTACGCCATCAATAAATAATTCAAACTCCTTGTTAACCGCATACTTTAAAATATTTCCTTGCGGAACAAGGAAACCTGAATCATCGCATCCAAATTCAGCATAATATTTTTTCCACATGCACTGCAGCTTTGCTTTTATAGTTTCAGGAGAATCTTTTGTAAGATCTACACATGACCTTTCAATCAAGTCTTGTTTATACCGAATATCTCTATTCTCTACCCGTGTACAGAAATTAATAAATTTTCCTACTTTCGGTGTTGCGCAATTACAATCTGCAGTGCCTGCTGTTTGTGCCTTTATTGAAAAGCTGAGGAGGAAAAGGAGACAAAAGGTTAATAGCTTTTTCATTGTGTTTTCATTTATAATTCAGTTGCGTGTTTTGCTTTAAGATCCTTTTTTAAATGATTGTAAATCTCTTCAAGTTCTTTTACTTTATTTTTGAACTCAGGATTTTTTTTATACCTAATAATTTCATCAGAAACAAAATCCAATAAAGTCTTTCCATCTGCGGGATCTTTTAAATTAATGTTCAAGTCAAATTCCTCCACTACCCCATCTATAAAATATTCCCATTCCTGATTCACAGCATACTTTAAAATATTTCCATTAGGAGAAGGAAACCCAGAATCGTCGCAGCCAAATTCTGCATAGTATTTCCTCCACATACACTGAACTTTGGCTTTGATCGTTTCCCGGGAATCTTTCGTAAGATCAACACAAGACATTTCCCTCAATTCCTTTTTATACCTGGAATCCTGATTCTCAACAAGTGTACAGAAATTAAGAAATTTTACACCTTTTGGTTTCGGGCAATTACAATCTGCAGTGCCTTCTGTTTGTGCCTTTATTGTAAAGCTGAGCAGGAAAAGAAGACAAAGGGTTATTATCTTTTTCATTGTTAATTTTGTTTAAATTATTTTTACAAAGAAAGTCCGTAAAGCAAACCGTCTTTACCTGATATCAGCCAGATATTTTCATCATCCAGTAAAACACTAACTGGTTGCCATGCGGTAAGGTTTGTAAGCTTAACCAGTTTTTTTGTTTTATGATTGTATTGCAGCAGGTGGTTATTGTAAAATATCCAGATATTTTCATCATCTGCTTTCAGCAACTTTATATCAATATATCCCTCCAGGTCTTCGGCCAGTGAAGAAACCTGAACCTGTTGTTTTACTTTTAGTTTACCTGATATGATGGTGAGTTTTTCATCATATAATATAAACGTAAATTTTTCTGAACGGAGCATCTCAGGCTGTCCATATATATCTGCCCCAAGAATATCTTCAGCAAGTTTTTCTTTTATTTCCAGCCCATCGTGCGTAAGGGCAATAAATTTTTTTACGCAGGGAATATCTTCAACATGCATACTGGCTTTTTTTGCACAGGTTGTATCAAGCAAAACGCCATCATAACCCAACGCTACCCAGTTATCCCCTTCAGCATTGGCCAATATCCTGTTTTCCTGAAAATACGGCTGGCGTTCGTATCCATGTGCAATAAAGCGGCTCCAGGTAACTGTATCTTTTTTTATATCGTATGCAAGCATGCAACCAAAATTGTAAATGGCGGTACCATAGAGCATCCCGTTTTTTATTAATGGTTTTGTGGCTAACGGGCCAAAGGGCAGCACTTTTATTAAATTGCCATTTGCAAGATCGAACTGTGCTGCCTGGTGTTTTTCTTTTTTGGATATCCCGGCATAAATGATACTGTCATGTACAAATACCGGTACACGAGATTTATAATTGGTTTCAGTGGACCATTTAAGCGACCCGTCTTTTTTATTGTAGGCATAAAGCTGATAATCGTTCGCATTAAAAAGTATTATGCTGTCATGAATAGTGATGGAAGAAAAAAACTTTTCTAACTGCCCTTCTTTAAAAACCTGTTGAGAGCGGAAGAATTCTTTTTGGGAGAAAGCTGCTGAGGTGATAAGCAACAGAATGAGTAATGTAAGAAAATATTTTTTCAGCAGGGTGTTCATCATTTATTTTTTATTGGTCTTATTTTGATAGCACCGTTGGTCTGGA
>JBKJMZ010000081.1:0-4649 GCA_046596255.1 Ferruginibacter sp.
ACAGGTTGAACTTGCATTGGAAAGAGTTCGTGCCAGAACAATGGCTATGCAAAAAAGTGAGGAATTGCATGAAACCTCTCAAATTCTTTTTCAGCAAATGAAAGAATTAGGAGAGCCGGTCGAACAACTGACCATTGGCATCGTAAAGGAAACTGAAAATGTGGTGGAAGTGTTCGCCACAGTCCTGGGGATTCAATTACAGCACTCCTTCCCGCATAGCATTGATGAGCCGACGGTAATGAATAAAATCTACAGGGGATGGAAAGCACAGCAGAAATCATTGCTGGTGGAATTGAACAGTGAAGAAATACAAGTCTATAATCATTACCGGAATCAATTAGTTAAATCGGAAATGTTTTCAACTACAGTTTCAAAAGATGACCGGCGTATTATTTATGCAGCATATTTCTCCAAAGGAATGCTTGCGCTGGGTAGCAATACTACCCTTTCTGAGGAATCCCATCGGTTGTTAGAACGGTTCGCCGGAGTGTTCGATGGTATTTATACCCGTTTTCTTGATCTGCAAAAAGCAGAGGCACAGGCAAGAGAAGCACAAATAGAATTGGGATTGGAAAGGGTAAGAGCAAGAGCTATGGCCATGCAAAAATCCGATGAGTTAGCCGAATTGGTTGATACAGTTTTTAAAGAATTGACAAAACTTGATTTTGCATTAAACTGGTGCATCATCAATATCATAGATGAAAATTCAATGACTAATACTGTTTGGGCTGCCAATCCTGATATAGATAAGACTCCAGAATCCTATTACATGAAGTTTGAAGATTTTCCATATCATCATGCGATGATAAAAGACTGGAGAGAAAGGAAGATTAAATCAGTGTATACACTTGAGGGGCAGGAAAAACAAATCTATGATGACTATTTATTTAGTGAAACAGAATTTAAGAGAACTCCGGCAATAGCACAGGCAGCATCGAGAGCTATGTCAAAATACGTTTGCTCTTTTTCGTTCAGCAATTTTGGAGGTTTGCAAACTGTTGGTGAAGAACCTTTATCAGAAGATAATCTTGATATTCTTGGACGCTTCGGTAAAGTATTTGATCTCACCTATACCCGTTTCAATGATCTGCAAAAAGCAGAAGCACAGGCAAGGGAAGCGCAGATTGAAGCATCATTGGAAAGAGTACGGGCAAGTGCAATGGCCATGCATCATTCATATGAACTAAGTAATGTGCTCGCTGTACTTTTTGCCCAGTTTGATGTGCTTGGCATTTGTCCGGTGTATTCACAAATGAGTCTTCTTGATCTCACCACGAATACTTTTACATTTCGTTGTACCGGAAAATTCGGTAAAAGAGTCATTGCTGAGCAAACTGTTGCTATCGACAGTTTGGACGCCGTGAAAGAAACGGTTGAAAAGTGGAAAAAAAGTAAACCTAAATCCATCAATGAATATTACTTTCCAAAGGAAGTTATTTCGGAATTATTTGAATTATTCAAAGAAATTAGGCTGGCAACACCACCTGAGGCGCTGCCTCAAGCCGAGGATTTTCCTAACGGACTTTTTGTAACCGAAGGCAACTGCCAATTCGGTTATATGGGGTTTGCCCATTCCAGAAAGGCAACAGACGAAGAAAAAGATATTGTGTTAAAATTCGCCACTGAATTCGGCAGACTATATCAACGTTTTCTTGACTTGCAGAAAGCAGAAGCGCAGGCAAGAGAAGCAATGATTGAAGTATCATTAGAGAGAGTTCGTTCAAGAACCATGGGTATGCAGAAATCTGCAGAGCTGGGAGATGTGGCTACTATATTATTCAAAGAGTTGAATCAACTGGTAAATAATCTCTGGACCTGCGGTTTTGTTTTATGCGAAAAAAACAGGGATGAAGATGAATGGTGGTTAAGTGATGAGAATGGATTTATTCCTGCTTTTTATTTACCCAATGTTGGCGATGTAACACATGCCAACATATATAACGCCTGGAAAAACGGAGCAACCTATCATACTGAGCAGTTAGAAGGTGAAGCTTTGCAGAAACATTATGACTGGTTAATGACTATTCCTGTGGCCAAAAAGATTTTTGATGATTTTGCATCAGCCGGTTATGAAAAACCCAACTGGCAAAAATTACATTGTGCATATTTTAAAACGGGCTACCTCGTCATTATAACTCAGGTTCCTTGTACTGCTGAAGAAATTTTCAAACGCTTTGCACAGGTATTCGATCTTACCTATACCCGTTTCCTTGATTTGCAAAAAGCAGAAACACAGACAAGGCAAGCACAAATAGAGGTTGCCCTTGAACGGGTGAGAGCAAGAGCTTTGGCCATGCAGGAACCGGAAGAATTGAAAGCTGTAGCAGAAGTATTGCGGCATGAAATGGGTTTGCTGGGTGTGGAAGAACTGGAAACCTGCAGCATTTATATCAATGATGAAAATGCAGAGAAAGCAGAATGCTGGTATGCTTTAAAAGATATACACTCAACTGAAAAGAAATTAGTGAATGACCATTTTGAATTGAATTTGAACGACACATGGGTAGGACGGGAAATGCTTTCGTTTTACAATTCAGAAGCGAAACAAATTTCCATAGTAATGCAGGGAGCAAACCGCAAAGAGTGGATAAACTATTGCGAAGAAAAATCTGTTCCCTTCCGGGGGTATTATGGCGATGTGATCCCGGACAGAACCTATCATTTGTATAAGTTTTCTCATGGCGCTATTGGCGCCGCCACTCCCGGCGATATTTCGGAGGAAAGTTTTAGTTTATTAAAAAGAGCCGCTTCTGTTTTTTCTTTGGCCTATTCCCGTTTTAAAGATCTGTCGCAGGCAAGAACAGATTTGATAAAATTGAAAGAAGAAAAGAAAAGGGCTGAAGATGCTTTAAAAGAATTACAGGTTACACAAACCCAACTCATCCAATCAGAAAAAATGGCTTCGCTTGGTGAACTCACAGCCGGCATTGCTCATGAAATTCAAAACCCGTTAAACTTCGTCAATAATTTTAGTGAAGTAAGTAAAGAGCTGCTGGATGAAATGAAAACAGCATTAGATAATGGCGATGCTGTTGATGCAAAAGAAATTGCAAATGATGTCATTCAGAATCTTGAAAAAATAAATCACCATGGCAAACGTGCCGATGCCATTGTAAAAGGTATGCTGCAACACAGCCGCAGCAGCAGCGGTGTAAAAGAACCTACAAATATCAATGCTTTGTGTGATGAATACTTACGCCTCTCCTATCATGGCCTGCGGGCAAAAGACAAATCCTTTAATGCAACATTCAAAACCGAGTTTGATGAATCGATTGGAAAAATAAATATCATTCCGCAGGATATTGGAAGAGTGATCCTTAATTTAATTACCAATGCATTTTATGTAGTGGATGAAAAGAAAAAATCAAGAATTGAAAATTATGAACCAACCGTTTCAGTAAGCACAAAAAAACTAAATGGTAAGGTTGAAATAAAAGTTGTAGACAATGGCAACGGTATCCCTGCTTCCATCAAAGACAAAATATTCCAACCCTTCTTCACCACCAAACCCACCGGGCAGGGAACAGGGTTGGGATTGAGTTTGAGTTATGATATTGTAACCAAAGGGCATGGCGGAGAATTGAAGGTGCAGACTAAAGAAGGTGAAGGCACAACATTTATTATTTCATTACCAACAAATATTTATCTGTGAAAAATGAAGTGAAGCTGTTTGAACAGCAGAAAGTTAGAACACACTGGGACGAAGAACAACAGAAATGGTATTTCTCCATTTCAGATGTAATCGCAATCCTTACTGAAAGTATTAATCCATTAGCCTATTGGCGGAAGCTGAAAGAAAGCCTGAAAAAAGAAGGAAATGAAACCGTGACAAACAGTCACGGGTTGAAAATGAAGGCTGCTGATGGTAAAATGAGAATGACCGATGTAGCTGATACCGAACAACTCCTCCGGCTCATTCAATCCATCCCCTCTCCCAAAGCAGAACCATTTAAACAATGGCTGGCAAAAACAGGCTATGAAAGAATGAAAGAAATAGCCGACTCCGAACAAAGCCTTGATCGGGCAAGAGAGAACTGGCAGAAGCTTGGCCGCAGTGAAAAGTGGATTCAGCAAAGAATGACAGGCCAGGAAACCCGGAATAAATTAACCGATTACTGTATAGAAAGGTGGTAAGATTGCTAAAGACGCAAAGCTGGCTTAAGAAAACAAAACCGGCAAAAAAATAATTACATTAAAAACTTTTACCTCCATCAAAACAAGAAATTAAAATGAAATCATTCATAAAAATATTCCTGCTTTTATTGCTGCCTGTCTTTTCTAAAGCACAGGTAAATCCGCTATATCTGGAACCAACTAAAAAAGAAGCTGATAGTTTAAAGAGATCTCTCACTCAGAATATTAATGATACACTGAAAATGGCTGCTTACAGGGAACTTGCCCTATACTATCTTGATGTTAACTCAGACAGTGCCATGTATTTTATACAGAAAGATATTCCACTTGCTAAAAAACTAAATTTAAAAATATGGGAAGCAGATGGGCTGGATTTGTATGCTCTTATTTCCAGTATTCAGGGAAATTATGTGCAAGCAGTTAAGGCGTACAACGATGCATTGGCTTTGGTAGAAGATGAAAAGACTGAACAAAACATCTGGCGTATTTCAAAATTCACCAACAGCACCTCTCCG
>JBKJMZ010000118.1:0-12967 GCA_046596255.1 Ferruginibacter sp.
CCGGTCATTACCGTATTGGTGATCTCTTTATCGCCAACTAAAATATGGTGTTCTTTATTGGGATGAATTACCCTTTCTGCAAATACCGGTTGTACAAAAGATCCCGGTAAGGCCTGCTCCGTAAAATGGATCTTACCGCTGCCATCAACATAAAATACACCAATACAGTCCAGTGCCACCTGTTGTTGTGCAGTAATATCTTTTTTCAGGTTATCACAAAAATGATCAAGGGCTTCGGTCACTTCATATTTACTGTCGCCGGTTGTTGCTGCCAGGTAATCAATCAAGGCGGAAGGATCCCTATCAATATGCACAAACCTGATACCTACCCCTGGGGCTGCAATGGTTTTACTGGAAAAATCACTTACGGCCCCGGTATGCTGTATCTGTAAAGTGCCTACACCCGGTAAGGGACAGTATTTATGTTGGAAAAGAAAGCTGGCAATTTGTTTTTGCATTGAAGCAAAGATAGTAGAAAAAGCACCACTCCGGCCGCTCCCCAACCCCTCTCCGAAGGAGAGGGCACTGGAAGTTGGCACTTCAATTAATTAAATTCTTCTTCGCTTTGGTCTTCGAAATTTCCTCTCCCTTCGGGGGAGATAGAGGGGGCCGGGTTGTGGTGTGTTTTTAAAAATTAACCCTTACCCCACCCATTAAATTCAGGCCATATACGGGGTAATTATTCCAGCGCTCATATTTTGTATTGAAGATATTATTTACATCCATCCAGGCACTGAATGTTTTGTTGATCTTAAATTCGATGCCTGCACTAAGATCGGAACCGGGGTCAAGCACCCTGCTGATATTTCCCTTCTCCAGGTAATGCCGTTTGCCAAATGCATAAAAATCTGCTTTCAGCAATACCTGCTTAAATGCCCACCAGCGCAATGAACTGGTGAATTCCATGGGTAAAGTATGCCATGCTCTTGCATTGCTTTGCATGCCGGTATAACCGTTCAGTGTTAATCCTGCAGTGACTGTAAACTTCTCTTTACTTATAAAACTCACATCGCCATGCACCCTCAAATTCCTCACCTTACTCTCGTTGCTGATCACAAATGCTTTATTATCGGTGGCGGTATCATTGATGAAGAATGGCAGGTTGGTATAAGTAACATAGCCAGCTTTTACATTAAAATTAAAATGCTTGCCAAGCGCTCCCTTTATACCACCATAGTATTCAACTTCCTTGGTATTCAGTTGAGCCGTGAATGGTTTTAAATAAGGGTTGATCTCGGAGAGGTTGCGGTACGTATTCTTAGTATAGCGTCCTACCCATCCTGCCTGGAAGGCAAAAATATTTTCTTTGATATAGGCTTCGGCATATACATTGGGCAACCATACAAAATTGCCGTTATCCCATGTTGGGAGGACCCCGGCATTGATGCTAAACCTGGGCGTTGAAATTACTATTGAAGGCGCTACCTGGAATACATTGTTATTCAACTTTACATTCAAAGGCTGGTTCTTAGTGCTGTATTGTGTTATATCTGCCCTTCCTTCTACCTTAAATGCGAATGCCTCGCCAAATTGTTTTTCAACAGGAATAGATACAAGGAATGAAGTTTCGGTGAGCTTATTAATGTTGATGAAATTGCTTACCTCCAGGCTGGGATTATAATTGATACTGTATTCTCCCAATCTGGTATTTCTGATACCGATCTTTGCAGACAAATCCTGGAACTGGTTGCGCACATCTTTTTTGCTGTACTTATAGATACTGGTATCATAACCGTATAAAAAATTATCCCGCATCCTTACATTCACATCTGCATAAACTTCATTGGATGGGAGGAATAAACTCCCGGTGCCTTTAATGTGCAGCCTTGAATAATCCTGGTATAATAATTTCCCTTTGGATGAAATATAATTAGCATATACATTGGCCAGGAATCTTTTACCATCTCCAAAACTGAACCCTGCATTTAAATAAGGTGTAGAAAGGCTGCCATATCCAAGTTTTACAAAATTCCTCAAACCCAGGTAAAGACTTGTATCCTGTTGTAATGCCAGCGGATCCAATGGAATGGGTTGATAGGAGAAAAATAAATTCTGCGCCGGAATATTATAAGTGAGTGGCGGCACTGTTGTATCTGCTACTATATGCGACGCAGAGAAATTGATCTTTACTGCATTACGAAGCACCGGCTTATAAGCCGAATTGATATCAATGGTTGATTTCTTTTTGAGTGTATCTTTTTGGGCAATGCCTGAAAAAGGAAATATGCAATTTGCAATAAGGAAAAGGCTAACAGCAACGTACGGCATTCTGCAAACTGGTAGATTGCTATTCCTGTTTTTGAATATTGAATATTGAATATTGATCATTGAATATTTTTTATTTATTTTCTGCAAGGTTGTTTTATCATTTGATCTTGTATTGAACTCGCCAAAGGCGAATTCCTACCTAATTGCCTTCAATTTTACTTGCCGACTTCTCCTCCTGTATCGCCCTATCCAGTTTCTGTTGAGCCTCCGTCTTTAACTCTGGTATCACCGAATTCTTGGCCACGCTTTCATAGGTTGCTTTTGCATTGAAGTAATCTTTCTGCTGCATGAAAATATCGCCCAGCAAAATGTAACTTTTCGTCACCCAATGATCATAAGAACCTGTTTCCTTAATTACGGCCAGCGCCGATTTTTCTGCAGCGGCCATGTTACCGGTTATAAAATGGCAATTAGCAATTTCATAGCGGGCCTCTGCACCCCATGCGGCCTTATTAATAGCAGCTGCAGATTTAAATGAGCCAATAGCAGAAACACAATCATTATTAACCTGCTGTGATTTACCAAGTACAAGGAAGGCCACCGACCTGTCATCCGTACTCAATCCCTTCCTGGTTAAAAGTTCCCTTGCGGCTGTATTGGCCTGTGCATAATCCTTTAACTGGTAATAGGTACGCACCAATCCACGCAGTGCTTCCAGCTTATTATCCTGGTTGATGGCAGCGCCTGTTAATGATTCAAAATATTTTTTTGCTTTTACATAATCCTTCAATTCAAAATAACTGATACGGGCTGCTTCAAGTGTAGCTTTTTCAAAGAAACGGTTAAGTCCCCTGCTGTTCACATGATCATAACCAACCAATGCATTTTGAAAATCCCTGGCGCCATTATAACATTCGGCGCTGAAATAGTTTGCTTCAAGTGCATAGGCACCATTCGGAAACTTCGATAAATAATTTTTAAATCCTGCCAAAGCCGAATTGCAATCATTGGCATTGTATTTTAATGCGGCTGAAGTATAGGTGAGAGAATCTGCTTCGTTAACAGAAATGCTTTTGCCGCTGCGGCGCATCATTTCTATATACTCATTTGGCTTACCTATTTCTATATAGATATTCTTCATGATGTCGGTTGCTTCATCTGCCTCGGAAGATTGTGGGTACTTTTCAACCAGTGCCTGGTAATTGGCCAATGCATCATCATACTTATCGGCATTATAATAACTCAATCCCAGTTTTAAATAGGCTTTTGGTTTTAGGCCCCCGGCATTAGGATCGTTCAATACATTGGTAAGGTAAGGCACGGCCGAAAGGAATTTTTCATCATCTATATAAGTCTGCGCAATTTCCATATTGGCATCTGCTACGAGGCTGCTGGCTGGATATTGCCTGATCATCTGGCTCAAAGTATTGATCTTAGTGGTTGAGCTTTTTACACCTGCAACCAATGCATTCTGGAACAGGGCATAATCACTTTGCGGCAGGGCATTACTGATCACGTAGTCATACATGGACTTTGCCTTTGTAAAATCCGACTTCATGAAGTATGCATCGGCGCTGCGGATATAAGCATCCTGCTCCATAGCAGGCGATGTTACAGTAACTGTTTTTGCAACCTGCTCAAAATAGCCGAGTGCCCTGGCATAATTTTCTTTGTACATCCAGCTATAACCTAAATTATAATTGGCTGCAGTCCTGCTGGCCTCTCCTGCTGTTGGTACATTTGACTGTAAATAAAAATTGAGATGTCTGATGGCAAGATCATAATCCTTATAGCGATAGGCTATCTCTCCTTTCCAGAAATGAGCATAAGGCGTTACTGCAGAATTGGGCAGTGCTAAAACTTTATTGAGCAATTCATCTGCGCTTTTTAACTGCTGATCGTTGATGAGCTCCACTGCCCTGCCATACAAAATGCGTGGGTACAGCTTTTGCATGGATGCTGTTGGCTTATTAAAGGATTCATATAATTGTAAGGCATCTGCAAAATTATTGGTGTTGGCCATCAGGCTCACCAATATCTCTTTGGCTTCCGTATCGTATTCACTGCCGGGATAATCATTGATGTACTTCTTCATTTCATTCAATGCAATATCCTGGTAGCCCAGTTCGTAAGAAAGCTTGGCATAATTAAAACGGGAAACCTGTTGTTGTAATTTATTAGAGCTGTTATAAGCGCTGTACTGGAAAGCGGTACGGGCATTAGCCTTCTGGTTGGTACGCAGGTAGCTGTCGCCCAGCAGGTACATACTATTCTGCCCCATGCTATCTTTTTCGGTACTTAATTGTTTAAACCCTTCAATAGCTTTATCAAGTTTGTTGGCGTCGTAATACGCATAGCTCAATTCATATAATATCTCCTTACTTACTTTATCGCTGCTGGCTACATAAGCTTCCAGCAAGGGTAAGGCTTTCTGGTAATTCTTCTTTTCAAAATACAATTGACCAATGAGCAGGTTCATTTCTTTTTGGTAGAACAAAGTGCCTGGCCTCCCCAGTACACTTTCGCCATATCGGAGTGCTTCATCTTTTTTACCCTGGAAATATAATATCTCGGCAATATAGTAAGGAACTACACCTTTATACTCTTCCTGTGTCTCCACCATCTTAAAAGCCTTTAAGGCATCGGTATAATTCTTTTCCTCATAAACAATTACACCGTAATAATAATTTGCAGGTATGAAATATTTATTATCCTCCATCTGGTGTACTTCGTCAAGCAGGGGCTTGGCTACTAGGTATTGTTTAAGCATGAAATAAGAATAGCCTCTTTCAAATTTGGAATCGGCGATCTCCTCGTTACTTAGATTATCAAGGCCTGCCCTTTCAAAATAATTGATGGCATTATTATAATCTTCCTTTACAAAATAAAAACGGGCAAGGTGGTAACTCAACAACTGGCGACGGGGCTCATTGCCCACAACATTGATATAATGCTTTGCATCCTGCTCTGCAATGGGTTGCTGCAGCCTTAACTGGCAAACCAGGTAGTAATAATTCACATCTTCGTTAAGGTACCCATGATCACTTGCTGTATTGTCGGGGTATTTGGCCTTCAATTCAGCAAAAAGCGGATACGCAAGGCCATATTGTTCTGTAATAAAAAGCGCTTTGGCATCTTTAAATTTTTTTTCGGGATCGGTGATGGCGTGGGTTGCTTGTGAAAAAGCGGGGAAAGAGATCGCTGTAATAAAAAACAGCACAATGATTTTGTGTTTTATCATGGTAGTTGGTTCATGCATTTTACCGGTTGCAAAAATAATTGATTACACATATGTAACAAACATCATTCCAAATGATTGTTAACAAGTGGATAATTCATGTAAACAAAACGAATGTATTTTACTTCGCTGTTAATGAAATGATAAATAAATTTGATCCCTTAATTTTATAACAGTTAATTTTAGAATCAAAACACACACATTTAGCTATGAGAAAATTATTATCAACAAAGTATTCTGCAGGAGCATTTAATACAGCCATGCTTTTATTGAGATTAAGTGTAGGCATTTTAATGATGATGCATGGTTACGACAAGCTAAAGAACTTCGCTACTCTGGAACCTAAGTTCATGAACTTTATGGGTATCGGTAGTTCCCTTTCGCTGGCATTATTGATCTTTGCTGAATTCTTCTGCTCTTTGTTCCTTATACTGGGATTGTTTACCAGGCTGGCTGCCATTCCTTTAATTATTGCAACCTGTGTTATGGTCTTTAAAGCCCATAATGGTGATGTATTTGGTGATGGTGAAACAGCTACCTTATATCTTGCCGGCTATGTGGTACTATTATTGGTTGGCCCCGGAAGAATTAGTGTTGACAGTATGTTTGGGAAATAAAAGCCTCCCCAAACCCCTCCGAAGGAGGGGCTTTCAGCAATACATGAATTTTATGTTTTTTTCTTTTGCTTAAGTTTATGTTCATCACCGAAACTCAGATCAGGATACATTATGCACTAACCGACCAAATGGGTGTGGTGTATTATGGTCATTATGCCCAGTTTTATGAGATCGGCCGCACAGAAGCCATCAGGCAGATTGGGTATACTTACAAAGAGATAGAGGCGTTGGGCATCGTTATGCCAGTGGTGGAGATACACAGCCGTTTTTTACGCCCGGCAAAATACGATGACCTGATCACCGTAAAAACTACGTTGAGGGAAATGCCCACGCATTTCAAGATCGTTTTTCATGCAGAAATATTTAATGAGCAGGATGAATTACTCAATACCGGTGAAGTGAGCCTGTTTTTTGTGGATGCCAAAACGATGAAGCGTTGTAATATGCCGGAGGTGCTGAGGGAGAAACTTAGCGGATATTTTAATGGATAATTTTATAATGGATAATTAATAATGTATGAGGCAGCAGGTCCTGGATGATTAAAAAGAGCCATTTAGTTTAAAAAATTATTCATTATCCACTAACTAATTATCCATTATCCACTATCCATTTATTAAACTCTATTATAATCCGCCTTCCAGTTCTGTATCGCCATTTTAATTTCTTTCGAACTCATATCTTCCTCAACTGCTCTTTTAGATAAAGCAACAAATTCATCATCGCTGGCAAAACGGAGGGCGATAATTTGGCTGATCTTTAAACGGCTGTCATGCGGTTTACCAGTTGCCAGGAAATGCCTGAAATTCTCTTCGGCACGAATGGCCCTGTCCTGCGCCCTTAATGCAAATAAGCGGCTGTACCACATGAGTACTATCAATACCAATCCAATTAGGCAGATCAGGATCGGCGTGTATAAACATTCGCCGGTACCGCAAGTATAATTCAGGTTGATGATAGAACCGACAACTATGGCCAGTAATAACAAGTAACCCAGGTAATGGAATACCGGCACCAGGCGGCTATGGTTCTTATAATTTTGTTCAATCATAATAATTAGTTTTATTAAGGGCGAAAGTAATCAAAGTATTTTAAACCAGCACGCTGTAAAGTCCTCCGCCAGCTGGCGGAGATTTAGGGGGCTTTCAAAATATCCAACACCCTCCACATTTTTTCACGCACAGTGCCTGAACTGCCGTCATAATTATTGATGATGAAAGCAAATGTATATTCCGCGCCTGCTTTGCTTTTTATATACCCAGTGTAACTTCTTACACCACCTATTGAACCTGATTTCATTTTGATACTATTTTGCAAAGGTAGCCCGTGGTAAAAGGAAGCAAACCAGATTTGTTGCCGGGCATATTGCATTACCGTGACCAGCGCATTGGTGGTAACCCGGTTGGCCGGTGAAAGCCCGCTTCCGTCGATCATGTTCAAAGCAGATGGCTCAATATTTTTTTTACTCCAGAAATCTTTAATGATATGAATCCCCGCTTCAGTAGAACCAAATCCTGTTTTTTCATAAGCGATGGTCTTTACAAAAGCTTCGCCAAACAGGTTCACACTGCGTTGCAGGAAATAATAATTGATACTGTCGAATGATGGCGAATAAATACTCATCCATGTTTTAGTAGCAGCAGGCATTTTTTCTTTTCCTGCCAGGTAATCAATACTGTTCTTTGCGCTGCCGGAAAAAGCAATACCATTTTTTTGTAAGTGATCAGTAAGATCTTTTACAAAAGAAACGACTGCATTTGGCATTGCTCCGGATACTTTAAATGCATTCCTGCCACTTTCAATTGTTCCTCTCACATAACCAAGCTGCCCGTTCTCCGGTAAATAGATAATGGAATTATCGCCAGTGCCGGCATTACCGGTTATTAATTCATTGATAAGGGTTACCTGAAGTGTGGGTTCTGTCTTTACCACTGCAACCGGATCACCCGGATTTTTTCCGCTTTTTAAAATAAGATCGTATTGATTCTCGTGCCAGTTGAATGCTCTTGCACCTGCACCATAATAGTTGCCAATATCATCCCAGGTCCAGCCACGTGGTGTAGCCTGTGTGCTCCACTTACTATCGTCAATAATAATATCGCCGGTGATGGCGATTATATTATTGGTCTTCAAAAGCGCAGTAATTCTTTGGAGGATCGTATCCATAGTTGTACTGTTCCATCTCCAGCTGCCAATTGTAGGATCACCTGAAGGCATTAGAATAAGATTGCCCACCAATTTATTTCCCTCGATCTTTCCATCATAACCAATATCAGTTTTAAAGCGGTAATCTTTACCCAACAATTCAAAGGCTGCTGAGCTGGTCACCACTTTTAAAGTACTGGCGGGCGCAAGGCCCATTTCTGAATTCTTATCAAAAACAGCTTTACCGGTTTTACTGTCAACCACGTACAGGCTGAGGGATGCATGTTTGAATTGGGCATCTGTTTCTAATTTTTTAACAGCAGCAGAGAGATGTTGGGCAATATTTTGGGATTCAGCAGAAAAGCTACAAAGCATACTTAACAGGTACAAGCGCATCAATTTCATCTTTAAATAAATTTATTTATCAAAACTAAAAGATTTAAATTTGATACATGAAAAATATAGTGAAGGAACCAGCTTTGAACTACAAATTTGTTAGTCCGGAGCAATACCTGGAAACAGAACGGCGGGCTTTGGAGAAGCATGAATATTACCAGGGAGAAGTTTTTGCTATGAGTGGAGCTTCGGTAAAACATAACAGGATCTTTTCAAATCTTTTTGTAGATATTGGGCAAAAGCTCAAAGGAAAAGGATGTACGCTATACAGCAGTGATTTACGGATTCATATTCCTGAAAACACATTATACACCTATCCAGATATCTCTATCATTTACGGCAACCCGGAACTAACTGATGAACATTTTGATACAGCCATGAATCCATCGGTAATTATTGAAATCCTTTCAAAATCAACCAGAAATTATGACATGTTCAGTAAGTTTAATTTATACTGTGACATCAAAAGCCTGAACACTTATATTCTTATTGATTCTTTATCTTATTCAATTGAACTCCACACAAAAAACGAAAACAATACCTGGCAGTTACAGGATTTAAAATTGCTTGAGGATACCTTAATTTTACAATCCCTCCAAATAGAAATTTTACTAAAGGATATTTACGAAGGGGTATCTTTTGAATAAATTTTTACTCAATTTTTTTATTTACACAATATATTAATGACCCAGGCTTCCCTCATTACCATCGGCGATGAACTTTTAATAGGACAGGTTATTGACACCAACAGCGCCTGGATGGCACAGGAACTTAATAAGTCTGGCATACGTGTAGCAAGGCGTGTGGCAGTGGGCGATGTATGGGATGAGATATGGACCGCCCTGGATGAAGAACAAAAATATGCTGATATCATTTTAATAACCGGCGGCCTCGGTCCTACAGCCGATGATATTACCAAGCCCCTGCTCTGCAAATATTTCAATGGTACCATGATCATAGATGAAGGTGCCAAAAAAAATGTGATCGATATCTTCACCAAACTCAACCGACCTATCACTGACCGTAATTTAAAACAGGCCGAAGTGCCGGATACCTGCACGGTTTTGCTGAATAAAAGAGGCACGGCACCCGGAATGTTATTTAAAAAGTTCGATAAGGTTTTTATCAGCCTGCCCGGTGTACCCCACGAAATGAAAGGGCTGATGACAGATGATGTGATCCCAGCCCTGCTGGATCAATTCAAATTTCCAGTCATCATACATAAAACATTATTGACCGCCGGTGTTGGTGAAAGTTTTTTGGCCGACCTGTTGCAGGAATTTGAAGAAGCCTTACCCGCACATATAAAACTGGCTTACCTGCCAAACTTTGGTATGGTAAGGCTACGCCTGACAGCAACAGGTTTTAATGCTGATGAACTAAACACTGCAATAACCGGCCTTTTTGAAAAACTGAAATCACTCGTCGCCGATCATTTGGTAACTGATATAGATGAACCCATGCAAAATGTACTGGGAAATTTATTGGCACAAAAAGGCAAAACCGTTTGCACCGCCGAAAGCTGTACCGGTGGCTATATTGCCCACCTCCTTACTGCCATACCCGGCTCTTCAAAATTCTATGATGGCAGCATGGTCACTTATTCTTACCAGGCAAAGGAAGACCTCCTGCAGGTTGATAAAGCCATACTGGAAACCAAAGGCGCCGTAAGTGAGCAAGTTGTGCTGCAGATGGCAAAAGGTGCTTTGATACATTTAAAGTCGGATTATGTAATTGCGGTAAGTGGCATTATGGGGCCTGGTGGTGGTACGCCCGATAAGCCCGCAGGCACAGTATGGATAGCCATCGGCAATAAGGATAAACTCGAGGCTCAGAAATTATTTTTCCGTTTCGACCGTATGCGGAATATACAATTGACCGCTACTAATGCATTAAATTTATTAAGAAGGTTTATTTTAGAGAATTAATTATATTTGACTATGGAAACTTTAATAATAAAATCCCGCTCAAAAAAAACTTCTCAGTTGCTTATGGATCTAAGCAAGCAAATGGGTATGAAATTTAAGAAAATAGAGGATAAAGACCTGGAAGATTATTTTATTAAAAAAAATATTGATGATGGAAGAAAATCAGGTTATACAAGCCGGGAAAAAGTGATGAACGCTTTAAAAAAATGAAAGTATCCTTTACTAATAGGTTCCTGAACAAGGCCAGTTCTGTTAAATTTAAAACTATCCGCAAAAAAGTGGAAAAAGTGATATTGGAAGTCGAAAAAGCTGATTCCCTCTCTAAGGTAAAAAACCTTAAAAAATTAAAAGGAGAAACTAAATATTTTCGAATAAGAATAGGTGATTATCGTATTGGATTATACTTCGAAAATGAAATTCTGGAATTTACTACCCTGGATCATCGAAAAGATATTTACAAACACTTTCCTTAAAAGGTTTTAGGTAACTATTCTTACCTTTGGCACTTAAAATGAGTTGCCTGCTTTTTCGCCGCACTTTTTCAGAAGTACAAGAGTGCGACGCAACGATGTTGATCAACGTACTATTGCTGGTAACAAAATATTTAATACCTGCCGAAAGGCGGGTTACATCTAAAATATTACATACAAATGAGTTTAGTTGATCTTGTAATGCCAAAGCTGGGAGAAAGTATCATGGAAGCCACCATTTTAAAATGGCATAAAAAACCAGGCGACACCATTAAGCAGGATGAGACCGTGCTTGATATCGCCACCGATAAAGTGGACAGTGAAGTTCCTTCCACTGCCGAAGGTGTGATCGAAGAAATATTATTCAAAGAGAATGACGTTGTTCCCATTGGTACTGTTATTGCCAAAATAAGGGTTGGTGCAAATGCCGCT
Source organism: Ferruginibacter sp. (assembly GCA_046596255.1). GTDB lineage: Bacteria > Bacteroidota > Bacteroidia > Chitinophagales > Chitinophagaceae > Ferruginibacter. The sequence continues at coordinate 11,432 of JBKJMZ010000118.1, forward strand.
GTTTCCAATAATCAGCCGCCACCTGCACCGAAGCAGCCAGAGTACGAAGATGCAAAAGTGATAGAAGAAATACCGTATCAGCCAGGCAGTGGGCCGTCCGCAGTGGGCAGTGGGCAATCTGATAACAAGATCAGATTTTATTCCCCCTTGGTTTTGAATATAGCTCAACAGGAAGGTATAAGTATGGCTGAACTTGAGAATATTCCCGGTACCGGACAGGAAGGCCGGGTTAGCAAGAAAGATATTTTGGCATACGTAGCTAACAAAAGTACGGGCAGCCAGCCGCAACAAACAGTTGCTGCAACAGAACAACAACAAACTACAAACTACCAACCACAAACTACAAACAACAACGAACCACCGGCTTACCAACCGCCAATAGTTTATTCGGGCAATGTAGAAGTAATAGAAATGGACCGCATGCGCAAACTCATTGCAAAGCATATGGTTGACAGTAAACATACATCGCCACACGTGACCAGTTTTGCCGAATGCGATGTAACCAACCTGGTATTGTGGAGGGAGAAAGTAAAAAAGGATTTTGAAAAACGTGAAGGCGAAAAAATTACTTACACTCCCCTGTTCATTGAAGCTATTGTAAAATGTATCAAAAAATATCCATGGCTCAGCAGCAGTGTTGATGGTGATAAGATCATTGTAAAAAAAGACCTCAACATTGGTATGGCCACTGCCCTGCCAAGCGGTAACTTAATTGTACCTGTTATAAAAAATGCAGATCAACTTAATTTAGTTGGACTCACCAAACAGGTTAACAACCTGGCCAATGCAGCACGCACCGGCAAACTTCGTCCTGATGATACCACAGGCGGCACATTTACTTTAACCAATGTGGGTACATTTGGCAGCATCATGGGTACACCCATTATCAACCAGCCGCAGGTTGCTATCATGGCTGTTGGCGCCATCAAAAAACGCCCCATGGTAATTGAAACCCCACAGGGCGATAGCATTGCCATCCGCCACATGATGTATATCTCCCTCAGTTATGATCACCGCATTATTGATGGAGCTCTTGGCTCTACATTCTTAAATGCAGTAAGTAAGGAACTTGAGAATTTTGACAGCAACAGGAGTATTTGATCCTAAGTGAAGTCGAAGGAGAAGGCAGCTACACTGAGCGGACCTGTCCCGACCTGTCGGGAGTCGAAGTGTAGCGAAGTGCCACCCCGGGTCCTGAAGAAACGAACCCTGGCAGAGAACCTGATCAACAGCGTAAATCTTAAGAACATCAGCTATAATTCCCTAATCAATATACTTGGCCAGCCCGACCGAAACGAGGGCCACCTGTACTACAATATATCCCGTAAAGAAATGGCCAATGTAACACTTGGCACCAAATCATTTGTAATTAAATTAAAGCCAGATAGCACGGTGGATTGGAGAAAGATACATAGGGTGACAGCACTGTGCATATATCTGAAATAAATTGCATTTTTTAAGACCAAAAACATATTTTTACTAAAGAATAAAAAGTAAAAAAACAAAACAGCTCATTGTAAAATTATTTCGCATGGT
>JBKJMZ010000168.1:0-2529 GCA_046596255.1 Ferruginibacter sp.
CTATTAGATAACAATGCAAATGTGGCAAGCAGGGAAGTATATATTATGAGATTACGCAAAGATCTCAGTTCTGAATAAAATTGCTTAGTTAAGATAAAAAAAACTTTGTTATGGTTCGTGTTTTTCACGAACCATTTTTTTAGGACGAGTTACACAGGTCAATTTGAGGATGGATTATGAAACCGTAAAATGTTTCATAGCATTTTGGAATTACCTTTTTTATAATCGGCAATCGCTTCATTGGCAATAGTTGTTAACTTGTTTCCGGCAATATCTTTTTCTATTTTTCGTCCCATTTTACATATTCATAGTTCCAAAACCACTGCCTGAATTTTTCATATTCATTTTCAGATAGTTTCGTTACTGAATTTTCTATTTCTGATAACTTTGCCATGTCAATTTATTTTTATAACTAAGTTAATAAATAAATGATAAAATGAATTTGAATGCAATGTACCTTCCCCGTATGAGTAACACTTTGCCTTGATTCGTGTCTTCACGAAGCATTCTTCGCTTCAATAAAAATTCCAAAATGGTATACCGTACAAGTGAGTGACACACCTTCGTAAAGCTACGGATAGGTATGAATAAGGATGCAGACCATACCTGTAAAAACAGGTACAACAAGAAATATGTTATGAAAAAAGCGAAAAAACATCTGTGCAAATTCGTGTAATTCGTGGCTATATTAATTCCAGATTTCCCGACTTCGCTCGAATTCCCCACATAGTCACACTTCGACCCTTCGACTACGCTCAGTGCAAGCTGCTCTTTATGCTTAAAATACGTTACTTTTGCCCCCTTAAAAAGAGCCTGAACGTACATGAAGAACATTAGAAATTTTTGCATAATAGCACATATTGACCATGGTAAAAGTACCCTTGCCGACCGGTTACTTGAATTTACAAAGACCATTGGCGAAAGGGATATGCAGGCACAGGTATTGGATGATATGGACCTGGAAAGAGAAAAGGGTATTACCATTAAGAGCCATGCCATACAGATAAATTACGATTGGAAAGGGGAGGAATATATCCTCAACCTGATAGACACACCCGGCCATGTTGATTTTAGTTATGAAGTGAGCCGTGCCCTCGCAGCTTGTGAAGGAGCACTGCTTTTAGTAGATGCCAGCCAGGGTATCCAAGCTCAGACAATCAGTAACTTATACCTTGCTATTGAAAATAATTTAGAGATCATTCCAGTCATCAATAAGATAGATATGGATGGGGCTATGATACCGGAAGTAACCGACCAGATTGTAGAATTAATCGGTTGTAAGCCAGAAGATATCTTACTGGCGAGCGGCAAAAGCGGTATCGGTATCGAAGAGATACTGACCGCCATCATTGACCGTATACCTGCTCCAAAAGGCGACCCCAAAGCCCCATTACAGGCACTGATATTTGACAGTGTGTACAATAGCTTCAGGGGTATCATTGTGTATTACCGTGTTTTTAATGGTACACTTAAAAAAAATGATCTTATCAAATTCAGCAATACCGGCCTGGAATATGGTGCCGATGAAGTGGGTATATTAAAATTTGGTATGAGTCCCAGGCCCGAAGTAAGGGCTGGCGATGTTGGTTATATCATTACGGGTATCAAGAATGCCAAGGAAGTAAAAGTGGGTGATACCATCACCACTACAGTCAATGGATCCCCCGATGCCATACAGGGTTTTGAAGATGTTAAGCCGATGGTGTTTGCCGGCATCTTCCCGGTGGAGACAGATGCCTTTGAAGAACTGCGTGACTGCATGGATAAACTGCAACTGAATGACGCCTCATTAACTTTTGAGTTAGAAACTTCACAGGCACTTGGCTTTGGTTTTCGATGTGGGTTTTTAGGTATGCTGCATATGGAGATCATACAGGAACGGCTTGAAAGAGAGTATAATCAAATGGTGATAACTACTGTACCAAACGTAAGCTTTATTGCAACAACGGTTCGGGGTGAAGTAATAAAGATCAACAACCCTACTGAAATGCCAGATCCTACCAGGATCGACCATATTGATGAACCTTTTATTAAGGCACAGATCATTAGTAAGCCAGAATACATTGGCAATATCATGACCCTTTGCATTACCAAGCGTGGTATTCTTACGCACCAACAGTACCTTACACCCACGCGTGTGGAACTGAGTTTTGAAATACCTTTGACGGAAATTGTTTTTGATTTTTACGATAAATTGAAAAGCATGACCCGTGGTTATGCATCATTTGATTATCACCCGCTGGAATACAGGCCCAGTGATATTGTGAAGATGGATATTTTATTGAATGGCGAAAAAGTGGATGCCTTAAGTGCCTTGATACATCGTGGACGTGCACATGAGTTTGGCCGCAAGCTTTGCGAAAAACTAAAAGAGTTGTTGCCCAGGCAGCAGTTCCAGATAGCGATACAGGCAGCAATTGGCGCCAAGGTGGTAGCACGTGAAAACATCAGCGCCATGCGTAAGGATGTTACCGCTAAATGTTATGGTGGCGATATCAGCCGTAAAAGAAAATTATTGGAAAAGCAGAA
>JBKJMZ010000132.1:0-11375 GCA_046596255.1 Ferruginibacter sp.
TTTGTTATCCATAAAAACGCCCAAAGACTTTCTAGAGACCAAAGTAGAGGATTTAAATCCGTGTCTGTTAGTTCAGAATTTTGTTTAGCTAGAATTTGACGTTCTGAACGAGATAAATATTTATCTAAGTCATGTTTTTGCAACCAAGCTTTAATAATGCCAATAGGTGCATTGAAAGCGATATTGATTATTGCAGTCAAAACTAATATACGCCCTTTAATTTCTTCTATATTTCGGATTTGAGGAAAATCTAAAACTGGCAGCCAATCATTAATTTTATAACCCTTCGATTTGATTAAATTTTCATTTTCTAGTTTAATTTTCACTTTTTGTTCTTCCGTCATAAAAGAAGTTTGAAAAATTGCAGCCAACGCAAAAATAGGGGAAAGTTTTAAGGGGTCAAAAGATATTACTATTTTTAAAATCCACTTAAAACCAATCCTTTAGTCAAAAAGGCGAAAGTTTTAAAGCTTAAATTAAATTTCGTCAATACACCGCTAATCAAGCTTTAGATCATCTAATGGACTTATAACCTGAAGCATATCCCGGTTTGTAACATGCAAATAACGCAAAGTGGTCTTTATATCATTATGACCCAGCAATTTCATGATCATGGTTACATCAGTACCCTTATCCAGCAAATGCGTAGCAAAACTATGACGTAGGGCATGTATGCTTCCCGGCTTTAATACTCCGGCCTTTCGCTTTGCTGCCGCCAACACCAATTGAAGGCTTCGCGTACTATATGGCTCATTTTGGTACTGCCCGTCAAATAAAAAACCTTCACGGGCCGGTTGGTATTTTTTCCAATACTCCCGCAACATGATCAGCAAAACAGGACTCAACTTAACCATCCTGTCCTTCTTACCCTTGGCCTGCTTTATTAATATACACATGCGACTGCTGTCAATGTCTTTCGTTTTTATCCGCACAACCTCACTTACCCGCAATCCCGAACTGTATGCCAGCATCAGCATCGTTTTGTGCTTTACATTTTCTACCGACTTTAAAATGGCGGTGATCTCATCCTGGTTAAAAAAGTTGGGCAACTGGAATTGCTTTTTGGGCCTCGGAATTTCCCAGAAAAATTTCTCCCTGCCCAAAACCTGTTCGTAATAATATTTTAAAGCATTGATGCGGCTGTGCAAAGTGTTTTCGGTAAGATGAAGCTTTTCGTAACAAAAAAGAAGGTACCTTTTTATATGTTCAGCCTGCAGGTCATCTGCAGGAATGTCTTTAAGCAACCCCAGCAGTTGCTTCATCTCTCCCAGGTAAGTACGTATGGTTGAAGGACTGTAAGCCTTTAATTTTAAATGACCAAGCATGTTGGGGATCACATGCCTGTTAACCGCACTTATACAACTGCCTTTGGAATACAATATGGTATTGGGATTTTGTTGCCCTGTGCCGGATTCTTTTCTTATTGACACAGGCAGTGGATTGCTTTTTGCTGCCACCCGAACTCCGGATTCTTTTTTTGCCATAAGATAATCGGCAAGTTCGGTTTGAATGATCGTTGCCTTTCCGGCCAGCGCATGAACCAGTATCTGATGGTTGTCCCTGCTTAATGCAAGATACCAGCAGCTAAAAGTCTTGCTCCATTTGGCTCCGGCAGCTATTTGGATGGCTTCTTTTAAAATTTGTGAGTTTTTAAAATAAATACCAATGCATTCACCTTTGCGGTGAAACATGGGTTTTAGGGTTACGGTTTCCATGATCTGTATAGCGTAAAAATTATAAAATCTATAATTTCTCAAACAGGCTTCGCAGCCTTTCCCTCGTCATCTGCTTTTCCCAATCCTTTCCCAATGCATTTTCCCAAAGCGGTTTCATACCCAGCGATACATCTATCATCTTATTAAGATCATCATCGCTTAAACCGGCGCAAATGTTTTTAGGTATATCAATATTGTTCTTCTGCACCATTAACTTGAATTCTTTAACGCCTTCAGGATAAAATTCCTCCAGCTTATCAAATACAATGCAATTGCCTATACCATGCTTTGTGCCCAGCAAATAGCTTAGACCATAGCTCACTGCATGCGCCACACCCACCTGGCTGTAAGCAATGCTCATACCACCGGCATAAGAAGCCATCATCAGTTTATCATCGCTTTCTGCATTCCAGTCATCATTAGTAACATACACATCCCTGCAAAGCTGCAATGCCTTTTCGCCATAGCTCTTGCTGAACTCGTTTAAATAAGTGCCGTTCAAACTTTCAATGCAATGTATATAGCAATCCATGCCGGTATAAAAGCGCTGGTTTGCCGGCGCATTGGCGGTTAATTCGGGGTCTAAAATGATTTGGTCAAAGGGTGTGAAATCAGAATTCATGCCCAGCTTTTTTGTGGGCCCCGTGAGTACTGTTGTGCGGCTAACTTCTGCACCTGTTCCGCTTAATGTTGGAATACCTACTTTATATACGCCGGGATTTTTCACCAGGTCCCAGCCCTGGTAATCGGCACTGCTGCCGGGATTGTTCATCATTAAAGAAACTGCTTTGGCAAGATCCATAGCACTGCCGCCGCCAATACCGATCACGCCACTCACAGTTCCAAATTCTTCTTTAAGTTGGTTTGCTAAACTATCAACATAAGTTGTCTTGGGCTCGTAGGTTACATCTACATAAATTATTTTATCCTTCCCACGTAAAGGCACACGGCCGGCTAATGATTTGCCCTCAAAATAATGATCAACCAAAAAAACCATGGGAGCACCATCCCGGCGATGCGGAGCAATGATCTCCTCTAACTGGTTAAAAGAACCACGGCCATAAACAACATAGCCAACCATTTTAAAGTTTCTGAATGCCATATATTTTTATTGTTTAACTGTTATACTGTTTAATTGTTTGTATAAACCAAAACAATTTAACAATATAACCATTTATCAATTTATCAATTTAGCCGCCCTCACTAAATCCTCCGGCGTATCAATCTCTACACCCATATATTCAGTTACAACCATCTTTAATTGTATCCCGTTCTCTAAATAACGCAGGCATTCAATTTTTTCTGCAGCTTCAAGCGGTGTAATAGGCCAGGCAGTAAAATTCAGCAATGCCTGTTTGCGAAATGCATATACTCCAATATGCTCATAATAAACAGGGATAATATTTTTATCTCTATGGTAGGGAATAGGGCTGCGGCTGAACATGAGTGCATTGTTGTTTTTATCAACAGCCACTTTTACATAGTTGGGATCGGCAATGAACTGCTTATCATGTAACACCTGCATTAAAGATGCCACCTGTACATTTTCATCTCTAAAAACTTCTAATAATTTTTCAAGCGGTTCCTTTTGTACAAAAGGTTCATCACCCTGTACATTCACAATAATATCAACATCTCTATTTTCAATCGCTTCTGCAATGCGGTCGCTCCCGCTTTCATGTTCTTTAATGCTCATCACGGCTTTGCCGCCATTGTTAACGATCTCGTTGAAAATAATTTCACTATCTGTAACCACCATCACTTCGTCGAACAATTTTGTTGCCACAGTATTATTAAATGTGTGCAGGATAACAGTTTTATCACCCAGCAACTGCATCAACTTGCCCGGAAAACGGGTGGCAGCATAGCGTGCCGGTATCATGGCAATTTTCTTCATAGATGCAAATTAAAAGAGTTTAACCACAGATTTACACAAATTTTTTTACACAGATGGCCACGGATTATCTGTGTTAATCTGTGCCACAATCCTTTTAATCTGTGGTTAAATACCTGTTTCATTTAAAACGAAGGAGGTAATTCCACCAAGCTATTATTGCATTTTGTACAACGGTACCTTTTACTGTAAGTTGATGTTTGTCCGAATAAAACCTGGTTCTTCAATTTTCCCCAAAAATCAGTGGGGTTGTTTGTTTTTTCTTCCACTACCAGCGAGTGGCTGCCGCATTTAGTACAGGGAATATCTTTTAAATACTCACTCTCTGCATCTTTCATTAAAGTAACAGCACGGTCATAATCACCTACCTCAACCAATAACTTGATGCCGCCTACTGCAGGATTAAGCAAGGGGTCAATAGTTACAATATGCTCATCCTTCATGTGGCATTTGATATTGTTTTCGGTAAGCAAGCCCATGGTCATATTGGCCAGCATATAATTATCGTAAGTAGCTATTAATTTAAAATTCATGCGCTATTGTTTTCCATCAATGATGATCGGAGTATTTCCCTTACCCATTACAATTACTTTTGAGTTTGTGCTGAGCGCCAGTTCTTTCATTGCCTTTATCTGCTCGTATTGCAGCTGCTGGTCGGTAAGGCCGGTATTAATAATGCGCTGATAATCGGCAATGCCCTGTGCTTCCACCCTTTTGCGTTCAGCTTCCTGTTTTTCTTTCAGTAAAACAAATTCCATTTTTTTGGCATCCTGTTCGGCATTAATTTTTGATTCGATGGATGCTTTTACCGAATTGGGTAAAGTGATATTTCTTACCAATAACTGCTCCAGCATCAGTCCTCTTTTTTTAAAATCTTCTTCAATACTTTTATAGATGCGTTGCTGAAATACATCTCTTTTGCTGCCAAAAAGATCAACAGCCTGGTAATAAACTGCATTGTCACGAATTTTTGTACGCGTAATGGGCCGTACAATTTTATCCCTGTAATCATCGCCCGTCTCTCTTAGTAATCTTGGGGCATCTGCAGCTACCACACGGTATAAAACAGTAAGGTCAATAGTAACTTCAAGCCCATCGCTTGTTAATACCCTGATAGCATCATCGCCAACCTGGTTACCTTCATCATGTACACCACTCATAGTGTAGTTTTGGGTTTTTACATCCAGCTTCTTCACATCAAGCAACGGATTTATAAAATGCAGTCCGCTACCCATTACATCATTTTGAATGCTGCCGAATAAAACCTTTACACCTACCTGGCCGGCATCAATTTGTTTTACGCAGGCACCAAAAACACCCAATAAAAGAAAAATTATGCCGGCAATGCGGCCCATGGGTTTAAATTTTGCCAAAGCAGGATTATTCTTAAGCACAACAGTGGTTACAACCAGGATGATTATTCCTATTACGATTAAAAACATGATCAGTTAGTTTAGAACTGTAAGTTCAATAAAATTATTAATACTTCGGCGACTGATTTTGCACAGGCAACTCAATCTTATAAAATAAAAAAAACGCTTTCAGGAAATGAAAGCGGTTCAAATTTATGAGTTCCTGTTCTCCGCCGCGGCGGAGTTAGGGGGCCGGGTTTAATTATTCAACATCAAAGGCATCACCAGCATCAGCAATTCTTCTCCATCCTCCTGTTCGGTTGGTTTAATGATACCAGCCTTTGTAGGTGTACTTAACTCCATATTGATCTCGTTGGTATCGGCGCCACTCAGCATTTCAATTAAGAATTTAGCATTGAATGCAATTTGAAGATCCTCACCATCATACTGGCAAGACATGCGCTCATTGCCTTCAAAACTAAAATCAACATCCTGCGCAGCCAATTGTAATTCGCTGCCGCTGATGCTTAATGCAACCTGGTTGGTGCTTTTGTTACTGAACACACTCACCCGGCGCAATGCATTTTGAAAATCATGTTTGTTCACCGTCATCTTATACGGGTTATCAACCGGTATCACAACTTTATAATCAGGGAAACGGGCATCTATCAAACGGCAAACTAACTCGGTTGTGCCATGAGATACGAATAAATGATTGCTGTTGTACGAAATGCTAAGCTCATCATCATTATCAGGCAATGCGCTCTTTAATAAGTTCAATGGCTTTTTGGGAACGATGAAAGAATCCTTACTGGGGCAGCTAACATCGGTACGGGTATAGCGTACCAGGCGATGAGCATCTGTTGCAACAAAAGTGATTGATTTTTTATCCAGCTCAAAGAACACGCCTGTCATGGCAGGGCGAAGGTCATCACTGCTTACAGCAAATAAGGCTTTATTGATAGCAGTGACCAGCGCCGAAGAGCTCATGGTAAAAGCATTGGCATCATCAGCAGCGGGTTCTTTGGGAAAATTATCCGGTGTTTCGCCCATCACTTTATACTTACCATTATCACTGGTAATTTCAACCGCAAAATTCTTGTCGATATTAAATGTGAGCGGCTGCTCTGCAATATTCTTTAAAGAGTCGAGCAAGATCTTGGCAGGGATACAAACTTTACCGCTGTCCTTAGCTTCAATATCCAGGTGCACTTTCATAACCGTTTCCAGGTCGGTGGCCACAACAGTCAGTTTGTTCTTTTCGATCTCAAACAAAAAATCTTCAAGTATGGGCAGTACTGTATTTGCATTGATAACACCGCTGATCTGCTGCAGTTGTTTAAGCAGGGCCGATGAGGAAACAATAAACTTCATAATTATATCTTTAGTTGGCAAATATAAAATTAACAGGGCTAAAAATACGGGGTATTTTTTAATTTGTTAGCTTTAGGTTGACCTCACCCAAGAGCTTCGCTCGTTCCCCTTCAGGGAACTCCAAAGGAGAGGGCTTTAGAGCCCGATTGAAAGAGCTCTATAAGGGATAGCTAACAATTTTCCTTTCCTTACCTCTAAACTATTGCATTTACAAAAGAAAGAGAAAGATATTTTATTGCCCTGCATGTTTTATATTTATGATGAATGCCAAAACTTTTGCTTCAAATAGCCATCGGCTATTGCCTGCTGTTTTTGCCGGCAACAGCTTTTTCCCAGTCAACCCAGGTGATATTTTACAGCACCCGGGATGGGCTGCCTTCCAACTCCATTTACAGGGCCGTTCTGGATAATAATGGATTTCTGTGGATAGCAACCGATAATGGCCTGGCTAAATTTGATGGAAAGAATTTTAAACCTTATACCACCGCCCAGGGTCTGCCCGATAACGAGATAACAGATATTTTTATAGACAGTAACCAGCGGATCTGGGTAACTCCCTTCCGCAGAACCGCCGCATGGTATAACCCGGTAAAAGACCGTTTTGAGAACGAGGATACCGATCCCGAATTACACAAGATTGAACTGGGAAATGCCAACAGGGGCAATGTATTACAATATGGTGGTATCGCCTTCTGCAATAACAATCGTGATTTTTTTATTTATAAGAATGGAAAAGTAACGGTGTACAAGGGGCTGATGCATAAAAAAGCTGCCACACCGGAAAAGATCATTGAATTCAGTGCCGGAAAATATCTCATCATTAGCCCGGACTCGGTGAGGGTTTTTATGAATGGACGCTTTGCACAATCATTTCCGTTGGGTAATGATATGTTTTACAGCGAGTACATTAATAACAGTTTGTACATAAGCTCATCTAATAAAATAAAAAAATACAGCGTTGATGTAAACGGAGATATTAAACTGTTGCTCGAAAAAACATTCCCTTTCACTATCCGCATTTTTGGTAAGGCCGGTAAGAACCTGGCAGTTACTACTTACAACCGTACCACCTACCCGGTTGATACCGCTACACTCGAATTAAAAGATCCGCTATTGTACAATATAGCCGTTCGTAATGTCCTGGAAGATAAGAATGGCAGCACCTGGATATCCACCATTGACCGGGGTCTGGTCAAGATCCAGCAAAAAAGAATATCTTCTTTTACTATTGCCGATAAAGCGCTTAATGACCTCATCGCCCAGAGCTTTAATGCGCTTGCCATCTCCAATAAAAAAATTCTTGCAGGCAATAATTACGGCGAACTATTTATTTATGATGGGGTGTATGATATAAAAAAGCGGGCGCTGAGCAATGAAAAGAATATGGATGGCGTGGTGCGGAAAATAATTGAACTTAAAAATGAATGGTATGTGGCTGCACAAACTGGTTCATTCATAATAGATAAAAAAACTTTTGAAATTACAAAGCGTTTTGAAGGACCAGCAAATGCGTCAACCAAGGCGGCTATGCTGCTAAATGATTCTGTTATTTTGCTTGGCTCTCATTCTATTGCACAAAAATACAACCTGGTTTCCGGCAAAGTGGAAGCCAGTATTGCAAAACGTATAACCGCACTGGGCATCAATAAGCGTAAACAAATTTACCTGGGATCGAATGACGGGTTGTATCGATGGGATAAAGATTCGCTGTTTTATTTTGGAGAAACCTATAAAGCCCTTAGTTACCGGGTAAATACCATTTGCAATACTTCCGATGACCTGGTTTGGGTAGGGCTTGGCTCTGATTCATTACTGGTACTTAAAGATGATGTGCTCATTAAGTCCATAGCACTTGGAGATATTATACCGGGCAATGTATGTAAATCACTTTACAGTAATATGCCCAATGTGATCTGGTTGGGCACCAACAAAGGACTTAATAAAATACAATACCAGTATAGTAATGGCAACTTTAGTTTCTACAATACTTTTTTTGGTTTATCAGACGGTCTTATTGGAGAGCAGGTAAATGACATTACTATATATCATGATACCGTGTATGTGGCTACCACCAGCGGTATCAGCTACCTGCCTGCCATCCTGCATTTGCCTGTGTCAGATATCACTACATTTATTACCAGGGTTTCTATACAGGGCGTAGATACACTTGTACAAAAAGAATATACACTGCCCTATGACCGGAACGAGGTAAGTATTTATTTTTCCGGTGCCGATCTTACAGGTTATTATCCATTGTTTGAATACCGGCTTAATGAAGGCAACTGGCTACGGACAGATAAGAACAATATTGATTTTAGCCTGGCATCAGGCATGCATGATATTCAGATAAGAGGATTGAAAAGAGACGGAAGTCCCTCTTCAAAAACAGAAACCATTTCTTTTTACATTAAAACACCGTATTGGAAGAGCGGTATTTTTTGGTCCGTGGTTGTACTTGGTTTTTTTATCATCAGCCTGTTGATACTAAACAATCGGAATAAACAGAAACGCAAGGCAGAAGTTGAAAAAGTACTTACAGAAAAAAAATTGACCGAGCTGGAGATGCAGGCGTTAAAAGCGCAGATCAATCCGCATTTTGTTTTTAACTGTCTCAATTCCATTAAGGGATTTATTTTTGACAAAGACTTTAAGCAGGCCGATAAATATCTTGATAAATTTTCGGACCTGATGCGGAGTACCATTGATAATTCGGATGCTTCCATTATTTCATTGCAGAACGAAATGAGTTACCTAGATAATTATTTGCAACTTGAAAAATTACGGTTTGAAGACAAGTTTAATTATAACATACAGGTAAGCGATGAAATTGACCCGGAGAAATTATTTGTACCCGCCATGTTGCTGCAACCATATGTAGAGAATGCAATAAGGCATGGTATGCGTTTTTTAGAAGATAAAAAGGGACAGATAAATATTACTGCAAAAGCCGAAGAGAATTTCTTAGTTTGTGCAATAGATGATAATGGTATTGGCCGGGAGAAAGCTGCAGCACTACGGAGCAAAATGCATATTGAGTATCAGAGCAGGGGAATGAATATATCCAGGCGCCGGGCCGAGCTCTATAATATACAACAGGAAGTAATAGATAAAAAAGACCAGCAGGGCAATGCAGGCGGAACCACTGTAATTGTAAAAATACCCATCAACTTTAAATGATCAACTGTATAATTATAGATGACGAAGCCAGGAATATTAAGCTGTTGAAAAACATGCTGGAAATGTATTGTCCTTCCATTAATATACTTGCTACCGACACGGAAGCAAAGAATGGATTGTTACTAATAGATGAACTGCGCCCGCAGCTTGTTTTTTTGGATGTAGAAATGCCGCACCTGAATGGGTTTGATCTTTTGAAAAAACTAGAGCCAGTAAATTTTGAAACCATCTTTGTTACGGCTTACAGTCATTATGCAGTAGAAGCATTTGAACACAATGCAACAGGATATATAACCAAACCCATCAAATCGGATAAACTGGTGTCTGCCGTAAGCACTGCAGTTAAACGTATTGAAGAAAGGAATATTAATAAAAATCTTTTCACACTCTTAGAACAGAATACCAAACAGGCAGCACCGGATAAGATACCACTCTCAACCAGCAACGGGTTGATCTTTGTAAAGCTAGCTGACATATTATATTGTGAAAGCAGCGGCAACTACACCAATTTTTATTTAGGAGGGGATAAAAAAATTATGGTAAGCCGCCAGTTAGGGGAGTATGAAAAACTATTACCAGAAGCAAGCTTTACCCGCATTCATGATAAATACATCATCAATCTTTCCTTCATTAAAGAATACATAAAAGGCAGTGGCGGTGATGTGGTGCTGGAAAACGGAAAAGAATTACCGGTGGCTTCACGCAGAAAGGAAGAGTTCTTAGCCAGGTTTGAAAAATGGATAAAGCGGAAGGTATAAGAAGCCTCACCCCAACCCCTCTCCCGAAGAGAGGGAGAGGTGCAGTTTCTTATTCCAAAGATTTTCACTTCCACATCAATACAGCAAAAGCAATGGAGATCTGAATGTTATCCATCATGTTAACAAACAACAGAACAAAATGAAACAACTGCTATTTTTTTTATTACTTTTTGGAGTGATTTCTTGTGACTCGACTGCCAAATTAAAATTAAATACAGGAGAAATACTAATTACATGGCATGATAGTATCGCAGGGGACTTCTCATTTAAAGAGAATTGGGATTATCCCGAAGGAGTTTGGAAAAACCAATTTGGACAATTAAGCTGTGATGGACTTTGTCCGTCTGAAGTTGACGAAATGAAAGATGAAAACGGTAGAATATATGATGACTCTTTAAAAGCATTTTATCAATTAGTTGATACAACTCACCAATTTCATACAATAAAATTAGAAGCCTGGACTTATGAATGGGCAGGAGCTGATTTTGTAACTGCGACAAGAATAAATAAAGACACTGTTGTTTGTTTTACACATAATAATGTGGCGACCCATAGCAGTTTAAATTTGACAATTACAAAAGAAAAGTGCATTCCAACGATTGCATTTAATAGCATTACTCCAACTGGAACTAAAATATACATCTGTAAAAGTGGACAAATAAAAATAGACCGAAATTTATGGGACAAAGGAATTATGAAAGCCGAATTTGATTTTATATTTGATCATAATGAAAATCCTGGCAAACCTATGTATTGGAAAGGGAAAATATATGCAAAAATTGAATCAAAATAATAAGCACGAAGACAAAACACGGACGAGACATCAACAACATCTTCAAACATTAAAAACGTAACCAACACACCTATGACACAGAAAAACGAGTCGCTAATAAAGTCACCTGCTGCAAAAATAATTATAGCTATAATAGTGCTAAGCTTTGCCGGTACCGGCTATTGCTTTTCTCAATCCAATAAACCCGAACAAATTAATATAACAAAGAACAAAAAAGATACACTTCTTTACTTAAATAAAGATGATTCTGTCTTTTTAGCGATCAAAACAAAAGCAGCAAATGATTTGAAGCAGTCGTCAAAAATGTCGGAC
>JBKJMZ010000188.1:0-35330 GCA_046596255.1 Ferruginibacter sp.
GAGAACACACATATTGAAAAAGAGCAATGACATTGCTTTTAATCCGGGTATTCTTCCGAACCCAATACCCAGATAAAAGATTGGATGTCTATCATGTCTTTCGGCCCTACAAGTGCGGTATCATTTTTAATAAGATCTGCAAAATCCAAAAAGCTTTGATAAGTTTGCCAGTTGGGCTGTGACCGATATGAAAAATCATAGCCATATTTTTGAGCAGCTCTTTGTGTAACCCGGGGTTTTAAAAAAATATGTTGCGCCGGGTTGGCAATGAAACCAAAAACCGTTTGGAGTGGCCAGGTCAATACCCTTGTTTGCTTACGGGGTAAATGAGCCAACACCTCTCTAAAAATCTCAAACCGTTGTTGCTGGTCCCTTTTGCCGTAAACATACAAGTATAAACCTTCTGCAAAATGTTGTGCCCCTTCACCTGATCTAACTACATCCCTGACAGCCATTTTTTCAAAAGAAAATAAAAGGTTGGTTTTTGATTCAAGGCCTATTGCCCGTTTTGCGATTTCATCAAACTGTTTATCAGCCAACATCTTTTTAAATTCCTGCTCATTTAACTTCTCTACCCATGCCTGGAGTGCATGCCATTTATAATCCCTTTCCCAGGCAATATATTTCTCACCTAAAAAACCACCGGGAAAATAATATAAGAATTTACGGATGGCTTTTAATCTTGGTTTATCCATTATTGCTGTTTTCATAAGTCCTATTTAAGAATATTTAATAAAAATCGGACCATAAAAAGAATAGCTTATACGGGATAGTTTTTATATAAACATTTTGTAATGGAAATGCATGGGGATTATTTTCAACAATATCTTAGTCAAAACTTTCAAAAACCCTATAATCACGGGTAGAAGCGGTCCGGCATGCTTTTATATACAGTAACTGGTATTAATACCTGACAGTAAATTTTATATACAAATTCCTTCCAGGCAAACAAAAGAGCATGTTTTATATATATGTGTAAAAGATATTGAAATGACCGTACAAACCGCAATGATCATTGATGATGATCCCGATCTTGGAAACCTTATGATACCCGCATTGGAAAAAAGGAAGATCCATACTATGGCAGTGCATACGCTTAAAGAGGCTGCGTCTTATCTTTCTTTTCTGAAACCAACAGTCATCTTTCTTGATAACAGTTTTCCCGAAGGCCTGGGTATTAATTTTATTAAAAAGATCAAATTGGCTGATCAGAAAATAAAGATAATCATGATGACCGCAGATACTGATGACTGGATACAGGAGAAAGCCTTTGCAGAAGGGGTTGTTTGTTTTATTCAAAAACCTTTCAACACACAAACGCTCAACAGGGTTTTGGACAGGCTTAATTTCAGAAGCGAATAAGTTACTGTATTACCGGCCCTTCAATTTCCGGCGTTATATTAACTGATTTAGCCAGTTTCTTTTTATTAAATACTTCTATACGGTGCAACAGCCATAACATGATGACCAGGCTGAGCAGTCCAAAGCTATATCCCGCCAGTACATCACTTAAATAATGAACCCGTAAGTAGATACGGCTTAAGCCAACAAAAAATATCATGACCAGCAGTAAAAAGATCAGTATCCATTTTAGCCATAGATGCTTTACCTCCCGGTAAACAAGATAAATAAGCAATCCAAAAAAAGTAAAGCTCATATATGCATGGCCGCTGGGAAAACTAAGTCCTGGAACCTGCTTAAGCAATGGTATCAGTGGACGTGGCCGGTTGAACAGGTATTTTAACCCGAACATCAGCAAAAGATTACTTACAGCAATGGTTGCGAACTTTATAAAATACCATTTGTTTTTTCGCACAAAAAAGAACCAGGCAAAGAACAGGAGGAAAGCCGGAACTAAAAATTTATGCGACCCAAAAACCGTGAAGAACTGTATGACTGAAGTATTGGTCTCCGATACAAAAGGTAGCAGAAAATCAAAGGCCTTCTGGTCAAGATCAAACCTGTTGTTGATAAAAATACTGCGGATAACAACAATAAGGATTGCAATAGATACAAAAAAAGCAATGAATACGATCACCAGCTCAACGCTTACCAGGGCAATGGCCTGGGAAAGTTTATATATCCGCTCCAGTATTCTTTTTTTCATGTTAAATAATATGGTGCAAAATACCAAAAATTATAAAAGCAATTTATGGCAAGCTCACATAAAAAACTTATATAAAGTTTATAGTAGCCTGGTTTATGCCCGGGGCCGGGTGCGGGAGTTTTTTTTATGTCAATAATCCCCTAACTTACTGCTATGCTTCGGCTCTTTTTAAACCTATACTGGAAAATTTTTGGCTGGAAGATATCCGGCAATTTTCCTTACCAGTATAAAAAAATAGTATTGGCTGTAGCTCCACATACCCACTGGATAGATGTGATGGTTGGCTTTGCAACAAGAAATGCCCTTAATATTCCTCATGCAAAATTCCTGGGCAAAAAAGAATTATTTAAATGGCCGCTTGGATGGGTATTGCGCAAAATGGGCGGTACACCAGTTGACCGCTTCAGCAAACATGGTATGGTTGACCAGGTAGCAGCCATGTTTGCAGCCAATGATAATTTTATGTTAGGCATTGCCCCCGAAGGTACCCGAAAGCGGGTTGACAGTTTACGTACAGGCTTTTACCATATTGCCAAAAAAGCAGGGGTACCCATTGTTCCTATTGGGTTCAATTATGCAAATAAAACAGTGGTTGTTGGTGACGCTTTTTTTCCGGGCAATGATGAAACCGCTGATCTGGAAAACATCATGAATTTCTATTCAGGCATAACAGGGAGGAATCCAAACCTTGACCTGAGACATGTTAAACAGTAAATTGCTTAAATTACTTTTTTCCGGAATGGTCTTTGTTCTATAAATCCGGTGGATATAAATTTTATCTTTTACTATTACTAAACCAATAACAATGGCACAGAAAAAAAACACACAACCAAAACGGGTTGAAGAAGAATCGATGTTAAACAAAATTGCAGGTGAGGCTGCATACATGGCCGGCAAAGTGGTAGTAGCCAAAAACGACCTGGTTGAAATGGCCGGCGGGGCTATTGAAACCGTAAAGGCAGCTGTACAGAAAATTACTGCGAAGAAAAAGTCTGAATCAAAAGAAGCAGTAAAGGCGGCGGTAAAAAAGGTAGTGAAGAAAATAACGCCGGCTAAAAAGGCAGTAAAAAGTGCGGTAAAAAAGATCGAAAAGAAAGCTGCACCGGCTAAGAAAGCGGTGAAGGCAGCAGTAAAGAAAGCGGTAAAAAAGGCGACACCCGCTAAAAAAGTGGTTAAAGCTACAGTAAAGAAAGTGGCGAAGAAATCTGCCCCGGTAAAGAAGGCAGCAAAGAAAGCGGTAAAAAAGATCGCACAGAGAAGATAATAACCGGGAAAAAACTTACTCAATAATGGCAACCACTCATTTTTATCCCGGATAGTTCTAAAAAAACTGGTACGCATTGTGCTTAACTAAAAACAGGTAATGTACTTGTTCTGAATTACCGGGGCATGCGTCCTGTTTTTTATTTTAAATTATACTTTATGAAATGGATTGGCAGCAGGGGAAGTTCTAATGTTGAAGACCGAAGGGGCCTGAGTGGCGGCGGGTTGGCAACCGGCGGGGGTGTTATTGGCGTGATCATCTATCTTATTTATTCTTTTTTGGGTGGGGGAGAAATTGATCCTAACCAGATACCACAGATCTCACAGCAGCAAACCCAACGAACGCTTACGCCTGAAGAACAGAAAGCGGACGATGACCGGGCCCAATTTGTAAAGGTTGTACTGGCCGAAACAGAAGATGTATGGAATAAACTTTTCGCAGAAGGAGGCAGCCGGTATGCAGAACCTACACTCGTTTTATTTAGAGATGGCGTTTCATCTGCCTGCGGAAGTGCGAGTTCTGCTTCAGGGCCTTTCTATTGTCCCGGTGACAGTAAGCTTTATATTGATCTTTCTTTTTACCAGGACCTGCAGACCAGGTTCAATGCTCCCGGTGATTTTGCTATGGCATATGTTGTGGCACATGAAGTGGGACATCATATTCAAAAACTAAACGGAACTACTTCAAAGGTTCAGCAGCTTAGGGCCCAGTCCAGCGAGAGTGAAGGCAACCGCTACTCAGTGATGCTGGAACTGCAGGCAGATTTCCTTGCAGGCGTATGGGCACATCATGCACAAAAAATGAAGAACATACTTGAACAGGGTGATATTGACGAAGCCCTTAATGCTGCCAACGCCATTGGTGACGACCGGTTGCAAAAACAATCTACAGGCCAGGTAGTACCCGATGCTTTTACACATGGCACATCCGCACAACGTATGTACTGGTTTAAAAAAGGATATACCACGGGGGATATCAGCCAGGGAAATACCTTTAATGACCCTGGTTTATAATTAAAGCCCATTCTGCAAAAAGTACCCGGTAGTTTTTGTCATTTTAGAAATGGTACGACTCTAATGGACGCCTTCTTACCTTTCTTTCTGCTGATAGGCGGTGTTATTTTAGGCGTTACTTCTTTTGTATTATACATGCTCATCCGCAGAAAAGCAAGCAAGTGATTTTTAATCTTTTAGAGTGATCCACACCGGCGCATGATCACTGGTTTTTTCCCAGCCTCTAACTTCCCGGTCAACACCTGCAGCCAACAATCTTTTTTTTATTTTAGGTGCCAGTAAGAAATGATCAATACGTAAGCCGGCATCCCTGGCATAGGCATTGCGAAAATAATCCCAGAAGGTATAGATCTTTTCTTTGGGATGCAGTTTTCGCAGGGCATCGGTCCAACCCTGCTCTATAAGTTTTTTAAACTCGGCCCTAACTTCCGGGCGAAAGAGCGCATCATCTATCCAGCGCTCAGGTTTATATACGTCCAGTTCGGTGGGCATCACATTAAAATCTCCCGCCAATATCACGGGCACATCATGGGACAGCAGTTTTTTTGCGTGTGCCCTAAGCCGTCGAAACCATTTCAGTTTATAATCCAATTTAATTCCCGGGGCAGGATTACCATTGGGAAGGTAAAGACAGCCAATAACGATACCATTTACAATGGCTTCAATATAACGGCTGTGCATATCATTGGGGTCGCCTGGCAATGCATTACGTACTTCCTGAAAATCCGCATTGCGTGCAAGTATTGCCACGCCATTCCAGCTTTTTTGCCCGTGCCATATAGCCTTATAGCCGGCATCATTAATTGCCCCTAAAGGAAATTTTTCCTGTGGCGCTTTCAGCTCCTGCAGGCATACAATATCCGGTTTGGCTTCTTTAAGCCAGCGCAGTAAAACCGGCAGGCGGCCGTTTACCCCATTTACATTATATGTGGCAATTTTCATTGTATTAAATATATATAAAACCGGGCCAATGAAAAAAGACGGCTTTAAATTCTGGCACAATTTTCCTATCTTATAATAAAAAAACAATGAAAAAGAAAACACCTGCCGAAGAAGATATGAAGCCAGACCTGAAACATGATACCATGGAATTTTCAGCTACTACTGATGGTGATGATCTCTTAGATACCGACGATGCCAGTTATGAAGAAGAAGGTATTGATGCCGAAGAGCTTAATGCATTGGAAGACGATCCTATGATAGAAGCTATTGCGCTGAATGAAGTGGAAAATGACCGACAGGCGGATCCTGATAACCTGCCTGATGAAGACTGGACAGATGACCTTGCTGATGAAGGGGATGAGGAGGAGGAGGAAGAGCACCAGAGAAATTAAGCGGTAAGGTGGGTGATATCCATTTACTAACGCTCAGGCCTGTAGGCTCTATCATTCGTTTAATGGATTGGTCAACAGTTTTTTCTTTATACATTATAAAAGCTTTGCTCCATCAACTCACCCCGGTTATTTTTCCGTTCACCACATCAATAGAATTGGCCTGCGGTATTTTTGGCAGTCCGGGCATACGAACCATTTCGCCACAAACAGCTACAATAAAACCCGCGCCCTTGCTGATCACCAGGTCGTCGACATCTATTTTAAAATCATCATCCAGTCCACTGAGGGCGGCATTGTGTGTAAAAGAATACTGCGTTTTGGCCATACATACCGGTAAATGTTCCAGCCCCAGCAGCTTTATTTTTTTGATCATGTCCTGCGCTTTTTTATACAGCACTACATCTGTAGCACCATAAATAGTAGTTACTATCTTCCTGATCTTTGTTTCTATATCATCGTCAAGATCGTATGTATGCTGTATCGGCGGAGAAGGCTGCCCGCAGATGCTTACTACTGCTTCTGCCATTTCCTTTGCTCCTTCGCCACCCAGCTTGAAAGAATCGTTAACAGCAAAAGCCACTTCTTTACCGGCACACCAATTACGCAGCCAGTCAATTTCTTCGGCCGTATCAAAATGATAGCGGTTGAGCACTACCAGTACTTTTTGTTTAAATGTTTTTAATATAGCAATATGCTTTGCGAGATTTCGCACCCCTTTGTTCATGGCCTCCATATCAGGCAGCATCATTGTTTTTTCATTGGCGCCACCGCTGAGCTTTATTGCCTGCGAAGTGGCTACCAGCAAACTCATGGCTGGTTGTAATCCTGCTTTACGGCATTTGATGTTGAAAAATTTTTCTGCACCAAGGTCAGTTGCAAAGCCGGCTTCTGTTACTACATAGTCGCCAAACTGCATGGCTGTTTTGGTAGCCATAATAGAATTACAGCCATGGGCAATATTGGCAAAGGGGCCGCCATGTATCATAGCCGGGCAACCTTCGAGTGTTTGCACCAGGTTAGGTTGAATAGCATCTTTTAATAAAGCAGTAATAGCGCCGGTAACACCAAGGTCTTTGGTGGTGAACGCGTTGCCGGCAAATGTAAATGCGAGCAACATTTCATCAATTTTTTTACGCAACTCTTCAAGGCCTTCTGCCAGGCAAAGCACAGCCATTATCTCACTGGCCGCTGTGATCACAAAACCGGTTTCGGAAGGGATACCATTATTGGGTGTATCAAGCGCCGTTACTATTTTACGCAACACCCGGTCATTTACATCAAGGCAGCGTTTCCACAACACAGTTTTTATACCTTCGGGTTTACCGCGGTTATAGAAACGAAAATTTTCCAATAAAGCAGCCAATGTATTGTTGGCAGCGGTAATGGCGTGAAAGTCGCCGGTAAAATGCATATTGATCTCTTCCATAGGTACCACCTGACTATAGCCCCCGCCAGCAGCACCTCCCTTCATACCAAAACAAGGACCCAGCGATGGCTCCCGCAATGCCAACACCACTTTCTTATTCAGTTTTTTTAACCCGTCGGCGAGGCCAACAGAGGTAGTTGTTTTACCAATGCCTGCTTTTGTAGGTGTAATAGCGGTTACCAAAATGAGTTTGGAGGCAGCAATTTTTTGCTCATCAAAACTGGTGATATTTATTTTGGCTTTATGGTGACCAAAAGGTATCAACAATTCCAGGGGTATCCCCATATCAGCAGCAATGGCAGCTATCGGCTGCATGTTGTTTTCCTGTGCTATTTCGTAATCTGATTTCATGATGTATGAGTTTAATGAAAGAAGCTGTAACGAATATAATAAATGTATGTACAATATGCAGCCATTAAGCCAAAAGCAATAGTATCCCTGCATGGCTTTAAGGATTTTTTTTAGAATGATTGAACCACATATAATGATAGATACATAGGCAACCCATAGCTGTATTCTATGTGAATTTCTTTGTTCCTACTGTTACTATGTTGTTCAATAAAATGCTGATGATACCAGGTAATTAAAATGATTGTAATTGTGTCTTCTTTTATTTCCTCTATCCTTCTTCAATCAACTACATCGTCTTTCATCAACCCTTCAATAAATAATCTGAGATCAGCAGCCTTTTGTAATGCAGTTATATACGCTTCTTCACTTCCGTTTGCTTTTAAAACCAATAGTTTTTTCAGTGTTCTTTTTAACTTGCTGTTGTGTTGCAGTTCTTTTTCGTTACTTAATAATAAAACAGCCCAGTTCTTTAAAACAAATTTTATATTGGACTCCTGGTAATTTTTTAGCTGGAGTATGTTGGCTAATTTTTCAACAGCTTCATTTTCTTGAGGCCTTCGATCACTGTTGTTTTTCCTGGTTATCATCCCGGCATAAGCCCGGCTTAGATCGGTTGCATCAAAACGCACACTGGATTTTTGTAAGACCAATTCAAGCCTGCTATTAGCTAATTTTTTCAAAACAGTTTCAGAACTCCGGTAACCTTTGTTTAACCTGATCTTCATTTGTTCTGCAGCAGCCAGTTCTTCCTGCATTTTTAGTAAAGGCCGAAATCCCGCATGATAGTAGATCCAGAATGCGCCGCTGTTAATACCATCACTATTTTCTTTTCCTACCTGGTAAGGATCAACCGTAAATCGTTTTAAAGAATAAACTTTAGCATGCAGTTGAAGTACCTGTTCAAAAATATATTTTGCTTCGCCGCCACGATAATCCGAAAAGACATTCAGTCCAATTCGTGCACTATCAAAAAATATCCAGGAGCCTGCATAAGCAACCGGTAAACCGTTCTTAAAAACCAGGTAGCCCATATAACTATCAATGGGGTGCCTGTGTTCGTGCACCATCCCCGTGAGGGCAATAGAAATGCCTCTTTCCAATTGGTAATAGCTGACCAGTTTTGGAGATGTAAAACTGATGGGGTCAAGTTCCCGAAGTTTACGAAGCAGTATCAGCCTGCCACAGTCAATGATCTGCTCAGCTTCTTTTGTCGTTAGTTTGATCGGAACGTACTTTTGGTTTGTATGTTGCCGGGTTTGCTTCCTGATCAGTGAACGGTGATAATAAAGTTGCGTGAGTGAATCGGGCAGACAACAATGCGATGCAAAAATAATTTCTACATTTATACCAATAGTATTCCAGAGTTCTTCCTTTACTTCGGGGCGAATAGCGCTACTGTCGAAAATAGCAATGAACTGATCAAGCAGATCTTCACCCGGGGCTTTTAATTGTTTCAGCCAGCTCTTCCATTCGGCATTGCCATCCTGCAGGATCTCAGATTCCACTTTTGGCATTACTACCGACAGTATGGATTGTATTTGCGCATCATTTGCTTCAAAGGAGTTGAACTTAATTTCTGTGGGCCTGGTTTGCCTCAACCATTTAACCATTTTAAAACTGAAAGCTGCGCAAAGGGTAGTGCCGGTAATGCCAGTATTATATAAACTATACTGTAGTTTTTCTTTTGTTTGTAACCAGGCCTGTAGTTCATTCAATGATCTGTTGGCAGATCCGTAAATGGCTTTGTTATCGGGATAGGCAATAAGAAACAGCAGTGCTGTATAAAAAGATTGCAGTGCCGTTTTGCTTTTTACAGACCGGATATTGATGGTATTGAGTAATTGCATTTTTTCTGATGCAGGTTGTTTTCCATAGCGGTTGCGAATGGTAAAGAGTTGGGTGATAAGTGAGTTTGTTTCAGTCATACCGTTTCTGTTAAAAAGGATTTAGCCCTTTGGCATAAGGAAAGTTAAATCATTTGCTTGGGCTCCTTCTACACTACCGGAAATTATTTTGACCAGTAAAGTGCAGATAAAGATTGCTACTGAATGATTGTATACCTTTGAAGATCATTACATGAATAGTAAAACACATAAACAGGCGTGGTATATTATCAATGGCATCACGCTGTATAGAATTATTGCTGCTCCCTTTTTATTGATATTGCTATTCCTGGGCCAATACGACCTGTTCAAATGGTTGCTGGCCTTAAGTTTTTTTACAGACCTCATTGATGGTTTCCTGGCCAGAAAATATAAAGTGGCAAGTATTTTGGGCACCAAACTGGATTCAATTGGTGATGATCTTACCGTACTTGTAGGCATGATCGGCCTGTTCTATTTAAAATGGACATTCATTAAAGAACAAAAGAGTTTACTCATCATGCTTTTACTCTTATTCCTGGTGCAGGTAATTTCTGCTTTTGCCCGGTATGGAAAGATAACCAGCTTTCACACCTACCTGGCCAAGCTTGCGGCATTATTACAGGGCGTTTTTCTTATTCTTGTTTTCTTTACTGATGAACCGGTCATGGTATTGTTTTATGCTGCCGTAATCATTACTATGCTGGAATTGATCGAAGAGATTATACTGGTTTACCTGATGCCCACCTGGCAAATAAATGTAAAAGGTATTTACTGGGTAATGAAAAACAAAAGAGCGTAATTCACTACGCTCTCCTCAAACAAATGTTTTTTACCTTATTATTTATAGCCGGTCCAGGTTCTTGTCTCTTGGTCAAATGCCCAATAGGTTCCGTTTGAATAACTGAAATTAAAAAAATCCCATGTGGGCAGATCGGCAGGAAGCCTAAGTTTTTGTGTAAGCAACCCGGTTTTACGGTTATATAATTCAACCTGTTTCTCTGTTGTATTTAATATGGCGAGTTCTGCTTTAGAAATACCTGTATATGCCAAAAAAGTGCTGTTATAATCTTTAGGCATAATTGACGGGTCACCTTCATTCACCGCTTCTTTTTTATTTATCCCGGCATAAAGCCGTATGGTACTATCTTCGTCCTGCATGCCATCTTCGGTATAAACATAAATACGCTGCCCCTCCAGGAAATACACGTGATCTGCTTTTGCATTATATGTGCCCACGCTTTGATCCCCGGGTTGGTTCATTCCGGCGGCATACACTTTACTGCTGGTTGGTATCCCGGCCATGTCAAGTGTATAAGAAAACCAGCCAAGTTCATTAAAGCCATTGCCAGAGAGCATTTTGGTTTTTGAGTTGTACCAAATCCCCCTGAGATCATTCATACAGGTAAGATCTTCATCAGATAGCCTTTTACCGCTTTCATTAAAAACGGCCAGGGGAAAGCCGGTATTACCGGCAAATGCTGCATAGTATTTTTTTTGTCCGGGATGCCAGGCCACACCAGCGCCCCTAGTGCCACAAAGTTCATCACCTGCCTTTTTGGGCATAACAAGTTCAATTGTTTTTTTTAGTTCTTTTACAAGCTGTGCATTTGTCAAAAACGGGATCAACAAAAACAAGATTATCAATACTCTGTTCATAATTTACATATTTGGCATAAAGAAACAACTAAAAAATGAACCGCAGCATCCGTGATAGTGGGTACATTTCAAAATATCCATATCACAATCTTATCCTTTACGTATTTTTGAAAAAACCACCGCTTCATGATCTCTTACAATACCAGGGACTGGTTCACTTTTATCTTTAAGTTTCATAAAGCAGATACCTTTCGCAAATTATTACCATTGATCATAGCAGTATCAGCCTATGCCGGAATTATTGCATGGCTTGAGCTTGAGTACTGGCAGCTTTCGGAAACCAACTATATTAAAAACATCCCTATCATGCATGGCTTGCTGGGCTTTGCTATTTCCATGCTGCTGGTATTCCGCACAAACACTGCATACGACCGCTGGTGGGAAGGCCGCAAACTATGGGGCAACCTGGTCAACAACAGCCGTAACCTGGCTATGAAACTACAGGCCATACTCCCAGCAGAAGCTACTGAAGAGCGTGCATTCTTCCGCAAGATCATACCTGCCTATGCTTATGCCCTGCATAATCACCTGCACAAAGAACAGACCAGGGTGGAGCTTTTTGCGCATGATGAACACCAGGATCTTTTTCATGAGATAGATAAGGCTAAGCATATACCCAACCAGGTGGCTATGCGTATCTACAAACATATTCATCAACTGCATGCGCAGCAAAAGATCAGCGGGGAACAACTGCTTTTTTTAAATGCAGAGATACAATCCTTTACAGATATTTGTGGCGCCTGTGAGCGGATAAAAAATACACCAATACCCTACTCTTACAGTGTATTCATTAAAAAGTTCATTTTCTTTTATATCATGACCCTTCCTTTTGGTTATGTTTTTCAACTGGGCTTTTATGTAATACCCGTGGTTGCATTTGTATTTTATGTACTGGCAAGTCTGGAATTGATAGCCGAAGAAATTGAAGACCCTTTTGGCGGCGATGAGAACGATGTACCTACAGCATTGCTTGCAAAGAATATTCACCGGCATATAGCCGAGATCATCTGATGCCGGCCAATAATGTTTTTGGATCCTTCACCTGTTACTACTGGCATAATATATGTGACCTTACCTGTAGACTACAACCATTATTATAAGTTCATCAGTAAATCATCTATATGAAAAAAATGATATTAGCCGGAACGTTCATCTCCGGGATACTTGCCTGTTTAGTGATCTTATCCTTACTCAGTTTTAAAGAAGAACCTTGTGCTGATGAAAATAAAAATGCAACAGGCTATGCCCATCTGCCGCCGCCTCTACTTCCTGCAAGTATTAGCTTTGCCGGGGAAGCCGTGCCGCTGCAGCGCTGGGAGATCAGGGAACAGCTTGACCGGGAAATGCTGTACAATTATTACCAGCCAGCCAATATTTATTACATGCTTAAATTATCAGCCCGACATTTTCCCCAAATTGAAGCACAGTTGAAGGCGAATAATGTTCCGGACGATTTTAAATACCTCTGTGTGGCTGAAAGTAACCTGCAGAACCTGATATCCAAAGTTGGCGCTACGGGTTTTTGGCAATTCATGAAAGACACAGCTCCCGGCTATAACCTGGAAACCAATGCTACAGTTGATGAACGCTATCATGTTGCTAAATCTACCGATGCTGCATGTGCTTATCTAAAAAGGGCATATGAAAAATTTGGTAACTGGACCGCAGCCGCAGCATCCTATAATTGCGGCATGGGTGGTTATAATGAACGCAGTACTTTTCAGGGTACAACCAATTATTACGACCTGGTATTGCCCGATGAAACACAGCGATATATTTTCCGCATCTTAACTTTCAAACAGCTTTTAAGCAATGCAGATTCTTTAGGATTTAAGCTTCCGCCGGGAACAAATTATGAACCTGTTAAGACCAGGAAGATCCTGGTTACACAAAGTATTCCAAACCTGTCAACCTATGCCCGCAGCAATGGCAGTAATTATAAAATATTAAAATGGCTTAATCCCTGGCTTAGGGGAAGATCATTAACTGTTAAGCCTGGAAAAACCTACGAGCTCCTGTTGCCGGTTGAATAAGCAAGGATCATGTTCCAAAAAAAAGCCCTGCATGTAAAAACATACAGGGCATTTGCACGCTGCTATTTTATGGCTGTACTTTATCGGTGTTTCCTAAAATAACCGAAGCCAATTGACGGCCTTTAGGTAATTCGCTGGAAGAATAATATAATTTAAAAACATGGTTGTTGCCATTCTTTAAACTGATCAGGTCCTGGATAGTGCAGCTCTTTTCGCCAACAGGTGTTGCTACATCTGCAAAGCGGAAAACCCTGACAATATTATTATCTCCGTCTTTGAGGGTCACCATCCTGTTCTTACCCACTTTGCCGCAATGATAATAGCGGATACTTAATTTGTCTTTGGGAGCCGTTTTATTCAGCTCCAGTAATTTTACATTATCCATATCGCTCCCATATTTTTGAACCACTACTTTCCCGTTAACTAAAATTTCGAAACCTTCGCCCCCAAATTTTAACGTGAAAGAAAGCAGGGTTGCAGCAATGGCAACTAATGCAAATGTTTTACTGATGATCTTTTTCATGACTGGCATATTTTTTTGTTTAGAAATAAAAGCGCTTACTGTTTTATCAATACAAAGAAAATGTACCTGGCCGTGCTTTTTAAAGGGGTTTGACGTAATGCAGTGCTTGCTTGATGTGTGACCTAAAAGCTTACCCGTTGCCCACCCTTTCCATTTCGGGGCTGGCGCTGCCCGATGTGCGTTTGGCGGTTTTATAGGCCTTTCCAAACCGATAAGTAAAGGCCAGGGTAAATACCCGGCTGTCGCGGCGGAGAATAAAATATTCAGTGGCTTTATCAAATTGGGTGAGGCCTTCCATCGCATTGGTATAAAAAATATCCCGTGCACTGAATTTTAAAGTGCCTTTCTTTTTCAATACCTGCCTTGATACCCCAAGCGATAATTGCCCGGTAGGATACAAAACTTCCTGCAGGTCGTTCCTTGCCCTGGTGGTATAAAAACCCGAGATCTCTGCGTTATACTTTTTTGCGATAGTGAACTGGTTATTGATATTGATATTTAACTGGTTGATATCAGAACTAAAATTAACGTTGCCATTATATCCTTTCAGTTCTTTGTGATTGTAATTGGCCTGTGCGGTAAGGTTCCACCATTTAAACGGCGAAACAACTAATGTAGCAGACAACCCAATATTATGAGCACGCCCTACATTTCCTTCAGAATAAAATAATATCCCTTTTGCGGTATCGGTTAAAAATAGTTGTGAAAAATAATTTTTTATAATGCTGTAAGAAACGGCTGTTGTTAAAACGCTTTTATACTGATGGCTCAGTTCCATGTTCCAGCTATACTGCGGTAAAAAGAAAGGGTTGCCCGTTTGATACGTGTACTTATTGATGATAAAATAGAAAGGGTTTAATTTCTGGAAGGCCGGCCTGTCTATCCGGCGGCCGGCTGTAAAAGTTAAACCATTGGATGAATCAAACTGGTAACTGATTGTCGCACTTGGAAACAATCCACTGTAATTACGGGAAAAAGCAGAATCTTTTTGCACTACATTACCCAACTGGTTAGCATCATAAGCTGTATACTCATAGCGCAATCCTCCCTGCAAAGAGATCTTTTTATATTTTGTTTCCATGCTGCTGTAAAGTGCATGTATATTTTCTTTATACAAAAAATGATTGCTCTTACCGTAATCCTCGTTCCAGTTCATACCATCAAATTTTTGATAGGATGCAGAATTATCCGTGCTGATACGGGACGATTTCCAACCCGATTGCAGGCTGCTATTCTTTCTAATGCGCAATGTATGATCGATTTTGCCCGAAAGAATATGAATATCGGAAGGTATATTTCCCCTCGAGGCTTCTTTATATCCGCCGGGGGCCTGTAATTCATTATTGAACAGTTGATCACTGCTGATGGCGTAGTTAAGCCAGTCAAGATCAACAGCAACATCCTGCGATGACGATATACTATGTCTCAGGTTTACATTCATAAGGCCGTTCCTGAATTTATTTTTGCTGCTGCTTGTGGTTGCAATGGCAGAATCAATATTCCCCGCAGCATCCAGCCAGGTTGCACTTGCGTTGTTGCGGCCTTTACGACTAATGGCGGTACCTCCCAATACAACACCGATGGTTGTTTTTGCGGTGATATAATAATCAATGCCAGCCTTCATGGTATTATTCATCACCCTACCCGAAAAATAAGTTGGCTGTTCAAGTATTGCAGTTAAGTTGCCATTATCATCATAATATTTCCGCAATGCATAAATATCTACCAGGTATTTATTCAGGTTTATGCTGTATGTAAGGAACATATTGAATTTACCGGTGCGGTAATTCAGTTGCAGGCTATTGTTGCTCTTTGGATATTTTCCCTGTCCTGCTGAGATGGTGAACGAGCCATTAAAGCCTTTTACCTTATTCTTTTTGGTTTTGATATTGATGATGCCTGCATTTCCACTGGCATCATATTTTGCAAGAGGATTGCTCATCAACTCTATCGTTTCTACCTGCGATGAGCTCATACTGCTGAGTAAATTATTTAACTCAGCTCCTGATAAATAAGTTTGCTTATCATCTATTAAAACTAACACACCGGCTTTTCCGTGCAATGCTATCCCGCCGTTTCTGTCCACAGTTACCCCTGGTGATTTTTCCAAAACCTCCAGTACACTTGAGCCCACATTGGTTACGGAAGCATCAACATTCAACAAAACCTTGCCCGGCTTATGTTGTATAAAAGGTTTTTTGGATTCTATGTTCACTTCACGCAAAGTGGTGCCTGCCGGCTTTAGTGTTACAGCAGCAGCATTAACAGTTAAGGGAAAAGAAACTGTATTTGATGTATGTGTTTGATAACCGGTGAAACTGATCTTATACAAATAAGTTCCGGCAGCAATATTTTCAAAACGCGCAACACCATTTATATCCGTTATAGCTGCCTTCACAAGTTTATTGTCTTTTACTAATTCAACGGTAGCCATTGCTGCCGGGGCTGATTGCTCCGTTAAAACAGTGATCGTTAAACCAGGGCCGGCCTTACTTAGATCCTGTCCCTTGACGATCATGACTAAAAACAGGAAGCTGATAACACTGCAGATCTTTTGTGTATATATCATTTGAAAGCCAAGTTATTTAAGTATTAAAAAACGGTAACGATAATTATGTTGAGCGGTTATATAGCCAATGCAGTGGCTGTTTTGAGCTCGTCTGCTTTTGATAATTACATTTGTAAGTTAATAGAGCACCCGTTTAAAAACTTGTCAATCCTCATAAATATTAACCCGCCTTCGACGGGCTCCGGCTGGACAGCTCACGTATTAAGCAATTAAAATTAAGATACTTCAATCCCTTTTGAAGGGTGGAATATTTTTAATAATAAGGCATAAAGATGTGGATGCTTTTCTTTTAGCAGGTCGGGCCGCTCGAAAAAATATTCGGAAACAACGGCAAAAAATTCAGCCTCGTTGGTTGCGCCGTAGGAATTAATATCGGAGTTATCATTATAAATATCCTGTATCTCCTGTCGCATTAGTTGCAGCCAGGGCTTTATATATTTTTTATCAACCAGGGCTTCCGGCAAGCCATCTATTTCACCATCGCTTTTATCAAGCAGGTGTACAAATTCATGAATGGCAGTATTGGTTTTACCGCTTTCATTTATAAATGCCTGCCGCAGTTCATGCTGCGATAATATCATTACATGGTTCATGGCACCGGTACCAACCATACCCAAAATGTTTCGGTCTCCTCCCTCCTGGTTGTACTCATGGTCAAAAGATTCGGGATAAAGCAAAACTTCATTCAAATTATGATATTCCCAATCGGGGAAATTAAATATGGGAATGATGGCGCTGGCAGCGATCAATACTTTGTCAATATCATCAACTGTAGTTCTAACGCCGGTGATCCTGGTGGTTGCCAGGAAATGGGAAGCCCTTCCTTCAAACCGTGCCTGATCATTCTTATTAAGCTGTTGGAAAAAAGGAATTTTTTCTTTTAAGATCTCTTTCAGGGAAGTTGGTACTGAATCATTAACCTTAGGTTTTTGCTTTCGCAAAAATTTTACTGCATATACCAGGGCAAGGATAAATATAACAAGTATTATTATCTGAGCAGCATCATACATAGTGACAAGTAACATTATTTTTTGGGAGCTCTTTTTATAGGCTTGCCATATTTCTTCATCATCCGGTCTTTCTTCTTAACTATAAAATTCACTTTGCTGTTCTTTACAGATTTTGCATGAAATGCAGGCCCACGCTCTTCCTTTTTAGGGATCTTCAACTGGATCGTCTTCATATAAATCTTAGGCTTCTCGTCTTCCGTTAAAACATCTGAGCTAACCAATTCTTCCGGCAAAGCTGTTTCCGCAACGGGCTGCTTCATCAAGGTTTCAATAGCTTGCAGTAAGGGTTTTTCTTTTTCAGTTACAAAACTGATGGCGATACCCTTTTTATCGGCACGACCTGTACGTCCGATGCGGTGTATATAATTTTCGGGTACATCGGGTACATCAAAATTAATAACATGCGTTACTTCGGCCACATCAATTCCTCTTGCTACAATATCCGTTGCAATGATAAAGCGATACACCCCGGCATGAAATTGCTTTACGGTATTGAAGCGGTGGTTCTGCTCTTTATTGGAATGTATAACACCAGCCGTGCCCGGGAATTTTATTTCCAATTCTTCATATAATTCATCTGCAAGTTTTTTTGTAGCAACAAAGACCAGAACCTTCGTCATGCTCTCATCTGCAGTTAGCAGCAGGTGCAGCAGGTTAACTTTTGTATAAAAATTGGGCACCGTGTAATAAGCCTGTTCAATATTCTCAAGTGGTGTTCCTGTTGGTGCGGCCTCCACCCTTTCCGGTTCATTAAAATAAGTGTTCATTAATGATTCTACTTCAGGCGTTATAGTAGCAGAGAATAAGAGATTCTGTCTTTTAGGGGGTAAAAGATCAAGTATGTTCTTTACCTGCGTTCGGAAACCAAGGTTCAGCATTTCATCCATCTCATCAATGACCAGTTTTTTTATGGCCTTGGTTTTAAAGGCCCCATTCAGCATCAGGTCATACAGCCTTCCCGGTGTTGCCACCAGTACGTCTACGCCATTTTGCAGATCCTTCCATTGCGTATTGATGTTCACACCCCCATAAACACCAACGGCAGTTACACTCATGTACTTGGTTAGCCTGCTTATTGTATCTATAACCTGGGTAACCAATTCTCTTGTTGGTACTATAATAAGTATCTGCGGATTTTTTTCTTTGCTGAATTTCCATAACCTCAGCAAGGGCAACAGGTAGGCAAAGGTTTTACCCGTACCGGTTTGTGCAATACCGCATACATCCCTTCCGCTCATTACAATTGGAAATACCCGATGCTGAATGGTTGTGGGCCTGGTATAACCAAGCTCATCCAGCGCATTAAGCAGGGGGCCATTTAAATTCAGATCGCTAAATAACATATAAAAAAATCTTCTGCGAAGGTAGCTGTTAATTATTTGACGGTGCCGTATTCAAATCAGCGGACTCGGTTTACAAGGGCAGCATGGTGGGCATTAAACCTGCGGAGACGATCATTTACAGCCTTAAATAATTTTAATCTAATTCATTACCTGCGGCTTATCTTTTTATTTATTATTTTCACTTCAATTAAAAGAAGATAGTAAATAACCATGCCCATCATACAAAGTATATCCAGGTTCCTGCAAAATTTACAAACGCCGTTCATTACGCTCTCCCATATCAATAAGCAGAAAAATTTTATTAAAAAGAAGATCCACCCCCTGCTGGCAGATAATGATGGCAGCCTTGATAAAAATGACCTTGAAAAGATCAGCAAATATTATGGACTTGCAGTGCCGGCTGTTTTAGGCGAATCATTTTGTACACTTCGTGGAGAACCTATGACAGAAAAGGAAAGGCTTGCCAGTACCTGTCAGGGGGCTATGACGGGCCTGGGTGATGATTTTTTTGATAAACAAAGACTTTCTGAGCAGGGAGTAAAAGATTTTATAGAAAAGCCGGATATGTTTACCGGAAAAACAGCCAGCGAAAAATTATTTCTTCACTTTTATAAAACAGCACTGGCCAATGCCCCGCAGCCTGCACAAATGCAGCAGCAAATTTTTAAAGTTTTTCATGCACAGTTATTGAGTAAGCAACAGGATGTACCGGGTTTGTCTTATGAAGTGATGAAAGATATTACCATACGCAAAGGCGCAGAGTCGTTGCTCTATTACAGAACTGCTTTTGATCATCCTTTACAGAACGGTGAAGAAAAAATGTTGTACTGCCTGGGTGGATTGATGCAGCTAAGTAACGATATTTTTGATGTGTGTAAAGACCGGGAAGCCGGGGTGAATACACTGGTTACTACGGCCACAAATATCAGGAGCCTCCGTAATTATTATGGTGCTGTTTTAAAAATGGGTAAACAAGCTGCATTAAGATCTGGTTATTCAAAAGCATATATAGAAAAATTTATAGGCCTGCTTTCAATAGGGATATTCAGCCGCTGCTTTGTATGCCTTGACCAACTGGAGAAAAATGAAAAAAAGACGAATGGTATTTTTGATGTGCGTGCATACAGGAGGAAGGAGCTGATCTGCGATATGGATACAGGTGCCAATAAATTCAGGTCATTGAGGTACCATCTTACCATTTCAAAGATGAAATAAGGCTTACAGGGTTGCCAGCAAATTGTTTACCAACCCGCTTTCAAAACCTTTTTGTATCAAATGGCTCTGCAGTTTTTTCTTCTTACTGAAAATGTTTTTTTCTGACTTTAATGTTTTTAGTTTCTGGTCAAAAAGTTTTTGGATCGTTTTATTATAATCACGCTCATCAATATTTTTTAAAGCCTTCTTAATACAATATTCACCTACCTGCTTTTGCTTTAGTGCATATTTTATCTTTACCCTTCCCCATTGTTTTATTCTGAATTTTCCCCCGGCATATTGTATAGCAAAGCGCTCTTCATTAAGGTAATTATCGCTGATGAGTTCACTCAGCAATTCATCAACCTCTTTTTTATGTAATCCAAAACTATAAAGTTTGTCTTTAACCTCGCTGTGGCAGCGTTCCTGGTAAGCACAGTATTGTTTGGCTTTTTGCAGGGCTTCTTCTTTTGTAAAATAGGG
Source organism: Ferruginibacter sp. (assembly GCA_046596255.1). GTDB lineage: Bacteria > Bacteroidota > Bacteroidia > Chitinophagales > Chitinophagaceae > Ferruginibacter. The sequence goes on from JBKJMZ010000188.1 coordinate 20,172, forward strand.
TTTGTACATCTAAATACAAAAATAGACAGGGGCTGCATAAAAAACTAATAAAAGTACAATTCCCGGTAAAAGAGAAATGTTAAACGTACTCAGTATAAAAAACATTTTCATAACCAGAAAGTTTATATTTACTACCTTGTTTTTCTGCACTCACTTCAATTAATTCAACCATGAAATATTGCAAGCTCCTTTTCATTGTATTTTTTTTTCTTTCCGTATCAGCTATCCGGGCGCAGAAAACCGAAACAGCTTTTAAGATCAATGCCCTGACCTTTAATCCAGCTACATTATTATGGTATACTGCCCCGGCAAAAAAATGGGACGAAGCCCTGCCGGTTGGTAACGGTCGTTTGGGTGCCATGATTTTTGGAAAGAACGGGGAAGAACGCATTCAGTTAAATGAAGAAACCTATTGGTCAGGGGGGCCGTATTCAACAGTTGTAAAAGGGGGTTATAAAGTTTTACCCGAAATCCAAAAAAAGGTTTTTGAAGAAAAATATTTAGCCGCTCATAATTTATTCGGCCGCAATTTAATGGGCTACCCTGTTGAACAAATGAAGTATCAATGCCTGGCCAATCTGCATTTGTTTTTTAAAAACCAGGACAGTATAACCAATTATAAAAGATGGCTCGACCTGGAAACCGGCATATCAGGGGTTTCCTATAATTCAAACGGTATCAATTATCAGCGGGAAGTATTTGCATCTGCACCCGACCAGGTAATTGTTGTTCGCATTACGGCTGATAAACCCGGCAGCATTTCCTTTACAGCAAACCTGCGGGGAGAAAGAAATCAGATGCATTCCAATTATGCTACTGATTATTTTAAAATGGACCCATATGCTGATGACGGGTTGATCCTCACGGGTAAATCAGCCGACTATATGGGTGTAGAAGGAAAGCTGAGATACGAAGCCAGAATAAAAGCAGTACCTGAAGGCGGCGCCATGAAAACAGATGATGTTAACCTGATCATTGAAAATGCAAATTCGGTAACTCTATATTTTGCTGCGGCCACTAATTTCATCAATTATAAAGATGTGAGTGCAGATCAGCATCAAAAAGTAACAAATTATTTAAAAGCCATTGAAAATAAAAGTTACAATACGATCCTGGTATCTGCTATAGCAGATCATAAAAAATATTTCGACCGGGTTTCTTTACTATTACCCAATACAAAAAATTCGTTTTTACCAACACCTGAACGGGTTAAAAAAATTCAAACCGAACCGGACCCTTCCATGGCTGCATTGAGTTATCAGTTTGGCCGGTATCTCATGATCGGCTCTTCCAGGCCGGGCACCGAACCCGCCAACCTGCAAGGCATCTGGAATGATAATATGAATCCATCCTGGGATTCAAAATATACCACCAACATCAATACCCAAATGAATTACTGGCCTGTAGAAAGTGGCAACCTTTCAGAATGTGCCGAACCATTGTTTCGTTTAATAAAAGAAATAACTGACCAGGGCACACAGGTTGCCCGTGAACATTATGGCGCAAGAGGATGGGTGCTGCACCAGAATACAGATATATGGAGAGTGGCTGCACCAATGGATGGCCCAACCTGGGGAACATTTACCGTAGGGGGCGCCTGGCTATGCACACATATATGGGAGCATTATCAATACACGATGGATAAAGAATTTTTAAAAGAAACTTTTCCGTTGATAGAAGGTTCGGTTCAGTTCTTTATGGATTTTTTAGTGCCACACCCAAACGGAAAATGGCTGGTGACCAACCCTTCCACTTCCCCTGAAAACTTTCCGGATGGCGGAGGAAACAAACCCTACTTTGATGAAGTAACCGCAGGTTTCCGGGAAGGCACAACAATATGCGCAGGCTCATCTATTGATATGCAGATCTTGTACGACCTGTTTGGCTATTATGTTGAAGCTGCAAAAGTTTTAGGAAAAGAAGATGCATTTGTTCAACAGGTTAAAATGGCGAGAGAAAAATTAGTACCGCCGCAAATAGGTAAAGATGGTTCATTACAGGAATGGGCCGATGACTGGAAATCGCTGGAAAAAAATCATCGCCATTTCTCTCATATGTATGGATTATACCCCGGCAAAGTGTTGTACGAAAAAAGAACACCTGCATTGGTCGAATCTTATAAAAAAGTTTTGGAAGAAAGAGGCGATGCCTCCACAGGTTTTTCAAGAGCATGGAAGATGGCGTTGTGGGCAAGGCTGAATGAAGGTAACCGGGCTAATAAAATTTATAAAGGCTATTTAAAAGAACAGAGCTGTACTTCGATGTTTGCATTATGTGGCAAATCTTTACAGGTAGATGGCAATTTTGGTGTTACGGCAGCGGTTACCGAAATGTTGATGCAATCGCATGATGGGTTTATAAAATTATTACCTGCTTTACCTGATGAATGGAATGAAGGTGAATTTAAAGGCCTTTGCGCAAGAGGTGGTTTTGAACTGGATTTTGCGTGGAAAAATAAAAGGATAACACAACTGAAGATATTATCAAAGGCCGGGGAAGTTTGCAGGATTGAATTTAAGACGGGAATGAAGATCAGCAATAATGGGAGGAATGTTAACTTTAAAAAACTAGCGGATAATAAAATTGAATTTAAAACAAACAAAGGGGCTGTTTACCTGGTTGAATAAATATAATTACAAATTTTAGTGATTGCCAGATTAAGTAACCATTTCAATGGAACCACATAGCAACAAAGAATACAATAGAAAGAAACACATAGAATCCTATGTGTAAATCTATGTCTCTATGTAACTATGTGGTTCAAAATAATTCAAAAAGAGTAATCCTAAAGTCAACTTTTCTTAATACTAAAATCTACAACATGAATTGTAAACTTTCATTCGGACTGGTTTTTATCATCTCCATTTTTTGCTTCAGCAACAGCTTTGCGCAAACAAAAAAATTAACCCTGGAAGATATTTACTCCAATAACCTATACCGGGCAAAAGGATTTGGCCCGATCAGGTGGATGAAAGACAATAAAGGTTATTCAACCCTGGAGAATAATGCAGCGGCTAATGGTAATGATATAGTAGTATATGATGCAGAAACTGGAACAAGAAAAGTTTTGGTGAATGCCAATCAACTTGTTCCCGCCGGAATAAACAAACCGCTGTCAATTGCCAATTATATCTGGAGCAATGATAACAGCAAGCTTTTGATCTTTACAAATACAAGAAAAGTATGGCGGCAAAATTCAAGAGGCGATTATTGGGTATTGAATCTTGCTAATGGCAAGCTGACGCAATTAGGCAAAAAACTGGAAGAGGCCACACTTATGTTTGCAAAATTTTCCCCTGATGGCTCACGGGTAGCTTATGTAAGTAAATTGAATATTTATGCAGAAGATATTGTAACCGGCGTAATTACTAAATTGACGAAAGACGGAGGCGATAATGTCATTAACGGAACTTTTGATTGGGTTTATGAAGAAGAGCTTGACTGCCTGGATGGTTTTCGCTGGAGCCCGGATGGAAAAAATATTGCTTACTGGCAATCGGACACAAAGGGTGTGGGCACATTTTACATGATCAACAATGTTGATTCCAATTATTCAAAACCCATTCCATTGCCGTATCCAAAAGTGGGTACAGCCAATTCTGCCGTTAAAGTAGGTGTTATTTCTGCCGCAGGCGGAAAAACAAAATGGTTTGCAGTACCCGGCGATCCACGTAATAATTACCTGGCCAGGATGGAATACATACCGGGCTCTGATGAAGTGATGATACAACAACTTAACCGGTTACAAAATACAAACACCGTTTGGGTCGGCAACAGCAAAACCATGGCACTTAAAAATATTTTAACCGATAAAGACGACGCTTTTCTTGATATTCATGATAATATAGTGTGGCTTGATAATACAAAATCTTTTACCTGGACAAGTGAAAAAGATGGATGGATGCATTTGTACAAAGTTTCCCGTGATGGAAAAGAAATGAAACTGATTACCAAAGGAAATTTTGATGTGGTTAATATCAATTGTATTGATCCCATGGGCGGATTTGTTTATTATATTGCTTCGCCGGATAATTTTACGCAACGCTATCTCTATCGCAGCAGGCTGGATGGAAGTGGGGAAGCGGAAAGAGTATCGCCTGCTGAAATGGCCGGCCAGCACAGTTACCAGATCGCTGACAACGCAAAATATGCCATCCATAGTTTTGAAAACGCTACAACAGCAAGACGGATCTCATTGATCAATCTCAACACACACAAAGAAATAAGATTGCTGGAAGACAATGCTGCATTAAGATCAAAAGTGAATGAGCTTGGTTTGCGTAGCAAAGAATTTTTTAAAGTAGATATCGGGGATGTGGTATTGGATGCATGGATGATAAAGCCTATTAATTTTGATCCGCAGAAAAAATACCCGCTTTTATTTCATGTATACGGAGAGCCTGCAGGTTCTACTGTGCAGGACAACTGGGGCACCGGAGATAACTTCTGGCACCAATACCTCAGCAATCAGTTGGATTATATTGTTGTGAGTATTGACAACCGTGGTACCCGTGTACCCCGTGGCCGGGATTTTAGAAAAAGTATTTACCGCCAGATAGGTTTGCTGGCAGCCGATGACCAGGCGAAGGCTGCTAAAAAAATTATTTCAACTTACTCCTTTGTGGATGAAAAACGGATTGGTATCTGGGGCTGGAGCGGTGGCGGACAAATGAGTTTGCATTGTATGTTCCGTCATGCTGATGTTTATAAAACCAGTATTGCTGTATCCTTTGTTGCCCTGCAAACTTTGTATGATAATATTTACCAGGAACGCTACATGGGTTTACCTAAGGATAATGTTGCCGGTTACCGTGACGGTTCACCTTTAACACACGCCGGTAATTTAAAAGGCAACCTTATGATCATTCATGGCACAGGTGATGACAATGTGCATTACCAGAATTTTGAAATGCTGGTGAATGAGTTGATAAAAAATAATAAATTGTTTACCATGCTGTCTTACCCAATGAGGGACCATAGTATTAACCAGGGAAAAAACACAACCCTTCATATGCGGAGGAGTATGGAAAAATTCTGGAAAGATAATTTGTAGTTAACCTCAAAGGTTCTTTAGGACTGTCTCAGTTTGAAAATCTACTTTAATTATTAAGCAGTCAGGTTTGAGTAAACAAATTTTGTTAATACAAACATGCGGTTTGAAAATGAAAAATATTATTATAAAAAGGATATCAGGATGAGGCTCTCATAAAAAGTTTTAAGCTCTTTAATAATGACAAGCCTGAATTTTATCAGCGTGTCAGGGTGAGCCTGTCGAACCCGGATTAATAGAGTAAACCCGCCTTCGACTCGCCTTTGCGTAGCCGCTACGGCGGAGCAAGGCAAGCTCAGGCTTGACAGCTTTTCAAATTGAACACTCTCGATTATTTGTTTATAAGGTAAAAAAGTATTTGTATCTTAACAAACATTCCAAAATCTTAAAAGATATGAGCACATATCCCAGCATATTCAACGATGTCATTGGCCCGGTAATGCGTGGACCATCCAGTTCTCATTGCGCCGCATCTTTACGCATTGCCCGTTTATGCAGAGACCTGATGGATGAAAACATCAAAGACATTTTAATAGAATTTGACCCCAATGGTTCATTGGCCACCACACATAAAAGTCAGGGATCGGATATGGGTTTGTTTGGGGGTTTTTTAGGATGGGAAGCACATGATAGCCGATTGCCTGAATCTGAAAAGTACATTGTTACTGCCGGCATTAATGTTACCATTAGGATTGTTGATATAGGCAATAGTCATCCAAACCTCTATAAAATAACCTTACACAATAATAAAGAAACAAGAAAGCTCAGCGCCATCTCCACCGGCGGTGGGATGATAGAAGTAATTGCCATTGATGATGTACAGGTTTCGATGGCAGGAGATTATTTTGAAACATTAATTTATTGCAAAGAGCCTGAAAATATCATTGCTTTTTTAAAAGCATCTGTAAAATATGATAAATTAGAATTTAACAAAGGTGAAATATCTTTTATTGAAATTAAATCGCAGGCTTTTTTAAGTGAAGTTATTTACAAAGAGTTGCAGGCAATGGAGGGCGTTTTGTTTATCAGACAACTGCAACCCGTTTTACCGGTAATGGCCAGGAAAAATTTAAAAGTACCTTTTATTACCTGCAATCAAATGATGGAATACAATGCAGGTAAGAACAAATCCCTGTGGCAACTGGCGGTCGATTATGAAATGGCAAGAGGAAATATTACTGCCACTGAAGTTTTTGAAAAGATGAGAAGCATTGTTCATATCATGGGTAATGCCATTGAGCTGGGTTTAAAAGGTACACATTATGAGGATCGCATTTTAGGAAGCCAGTCTTTACAATTTAAAGAAAACCTGGAAGCCGGTAAATTAGTTGGTGGAGAAATCAACAACCGTATTATTATGTATGTAAGTGCTATGATGGAAGTAAAAAGTTCGATGGGTGTTATAGTTGCAGCACCCACTGCGGGCAGTTGTGGTGCCTTACCGGGTGCTTTGTTTGGTACAGCACATTCCATGCAGCTCCACGAAGATGAATTGGTGAAGGGTATGTTGTCTGCCGGGTTAATTGGTGTATTCATTGCAGCACATGCCACTTTTGCTGCAGAAGTGGGCGGTTGTATGGCCGAAACCGGATCGGGCGGAGGCATGGCAGCAGCAGCTATTGTAGAAATGAAAGGCGGTACTTTGCAACAATCTATTGCGGCTGCTTCATTGGCATTACAAAATTCACTGGGCATTATCTGTGATCCCATTGGCAATCGGGTGGAAGCTCCCTGTTTGGGAAGAAATGTAATGGCGGCAACCAATGCCATATCCTGCGCTAATATGGCCTTATCAAATTACGAACAACTTATCCCTTTAGATGAAGTTATTGAAACGATGAAAGCTGTTGGAGATCAGATTCATCACACACTGCGTTGCACCAATCTCGGCGGACTTTCCATCACCAATGCTGCAAAAAAAATCGAAGCTATGCTGGAAGAGGTTCCGGGGAAATTTTTTAAGAGTTGTTGATATGATGTCCTTTACTGTCACCAGGTAGGATTTTGGAAAAAACTATTTTTCAGATCAGGCTGTCAATTACAAGACTAAGGTTTGCCTTTTGGAGGTTTAACAGTTTTATGCTTTGCCTTATCGGGATCTACAAAAAATATAATTGGTTCACTCCTCCCTTCACCACTGCCATCAGTTTGTGTTACCGGGTTATGGTTTACATCCAGCGATTGAATGGTCCAGATAAATGTGGGCAGTTTTTTAGTTTCTTCGTCGTAAGGTAAAAACGAAAGTTGGGGTTGCCAGATGTATTGTGTTGCAGCAAGAATCTCTTTATCCAATAATGGCTGGTTACTTCTTAAAGCCTGTACCGGACTCTGCGTTGGCAACACTTCAAATACCTGTATGCGGTAAGTTACCGGAGATGATTGCCTGGGCACAACCGGGGTCCATCGGAATGTGATGGCGGTTTGTGCAGCTTTTGCATCCAGCACTTCTTCATTATAGGGTTTCATTAAAATGGGGAGCTGTGTTGATGCCAGGTAAAAATTCTTACACTGCACTTCGCCAAAAGGAATATAATCAACAGGCCTTACCGGTTGTACACAAATGGTATAATTATCAGCTGGCAGTTTGCCGGTTCTTTGTAAAGAGGATTTGTATTTACCCGTAAAGACCATGTACTCCAGGGGCATTACATCATTGGCAACTAAAATTGTTGTGCCGCTTGAGTTGGGCGTAAATATGGGAGACCTGGCCAGGTCGGTTGAACCGATCACGGTGCCGTCCATTGTTCTTATTTCGGTCTTTAATTTAAACGGGCCGGCAATAGCACCCTGTGTGTTTACTATAAGTGTTAATATTTCCCGCTTGTTACCCCACTCAGATAATTGCGCAGGCGGCTGGGCATTAATGATCAAGGTCAATCTTATCTGCGCCATAGAAATGCTAACAATAAAAACGGCGGCTGTAAATAAAAATATTTTCTTCATGTTATTTCTCTTTTTTTGTGTCAAAGCGATATTGAAATCCTGTGCGACAACCCGTTTCCAGGTAGCGGGCTCCGTTAGGCACAATTTCATTTCCGTATTTAAAATAGTTGGTTGTTAAGAAAGTATTCCAGTTCAATTTCTTTGTAAGCTTAAGATCAATATTGCAGGAAGCAATTAAATTGTTGCTGCTGCTAAAACTGTTAAGCTTACCCAGGGTATATTGTAATTGTCCCCTGAGCTTTAACTTCTTTTTGGCAGCTTCCGTGCTTAATGCGGCGCTCAGCGTAGCTAAAGTGATCCTTGCACCGGGCACATCATTATAAAAATACAAAACGCTGAAGTCCGGAGAGATTTCCTTTTCGAGGTATGTTGGTACATAGGTAAGTAAGCCCGTATGTGTATTGTTTGATGTGGTAAGTCCCGTGAGCACATCCCGTTCATCGTATTTACTGTAATTGTAGCTCATGCTCAGCAGGTGAATGATCTTTTTACCCGTCCAGGAAAATGTTGGATTTATGCCCAGGTCGTTGCTCACATTTTTTATGCCATAAGGATTGATACCACTTGCTGTTTGAAAACCAAAATTATTATAGTTCATATTCAAACTCCAGTTATCATTGAATTGGGTGAACCAGTTTATATTACCAATAAACTGTTTTGCTTTTAATGCTGTGTTACTTACATTATTCACCCTTCGTCCTACGCTGGCTACAAAATTCATTTTATTCTTCCAGGCATTGATCCTGGTATTTAAAGTATAGTCAAGCCTGTCGGGTTGCAGGTACGGGTAGCCTACAGTTTGAAATCCTGCACCCAGGTATTTAACGGTAACACCAACATCAAAGTTCTTAGATCTTCTTCCTATTGATGCCTGCCCTGCATAATCTGTTAAGGAAGAAGTATGTGCTTCAATAAAGGGCTTCAGGCTTCTTATATTGTTCGTCAAAGGTGTGGTCAGGTCTTTTGTAAAGGTTGACTGGGCGCCTTCGGCTTTAAAATAAATGCCTTCATCCATATAAATATCCGATACAATACTTATCACAAAACCTTCCTGTGGTTTTACAGTAAGTGGTGGGGGCACTGCAGAATTCGGTTCATCTTTTCCTTTGGCAACATTCAATGCAAAAAGGTACTTGCCTTCTTTTTCTGTACCAATTTGCGCCATCCAGTTCCTGCGCTTGTAAGCACCGGTAACTGTGGGTGGGCCTACCAGATAATTTATTCCCTGCTGGGAGATACCGGTAAAGAATTTAAAAAGAAATGTTTTAGGCCGCAAGTCAATACCAATTCCAAATATGCCAATATCGCCGGTGGAGAGATCAGAATATTTTAAATACTGCGTACCCAGCTGTAGCTCGGCCCATTTATATTTTGGATTGATACCAAAACTGTTCATCGGGTTGGTGATGAACTGCCCGAAGTTTTGCTTTTTAATCCCTGCATAGGGGCCTGCAAAGTTGGTGGGTATGGCCGCAAAATTAAAATTAAAGGGCAGGCTGAAATTTTTACCAAATTTAAAAGTGGGTGTAAAATTAAACCGTACCTGGTTCCACGGTTTGCGGGCATTGTAGCCGGTCCAGCCAGATGGCTTACGGGTCAATCCATAGCCTTCATAAGTAATGCCCATGGTACCACTTATGTTTAGTTTTTCTTTGATGCTGCTGTCGGATACTGTCTGCCCGAATAATACAGAACCAAGCAGACAAAAGCAGATACAGCTGGATATTCTTTTATTTCTCATATACGATCGGTTTGGGTTTAACCAATATCTATTTTTATTTTGTTTCACGCAGAGGACGCCGAGATGCGGGGGACGCAGGGGGTTCCTCTGTTTTCTCTGCGCCCTCTGCGTGAAACTTACGTTCCGTCTACATACTCGTTTGCGTTTCGTTTAACACCATCCTTCAGTTTTTCTACATTAAAATTTATTAATAAACCAATACTTATTTTGGTAAATCTTAAATATGTTAATAGTTGCATAGTATTAACTTTTGCTAACAATTCAACTGATTTTATTTCAACCACTACTTTATTCTCAACTATGAGATCTGCTCTAAACCCCACTTCCATTTTAATATTCTCAAAGATTACAGGTACTGCCCTTTGTCTTTCAATTTTTAATCCTCTTTGTATTAAGCCATAGGCCAACAATTCCTCATAAACCGACTCAAATAATCCCGGGCCAACACTTCAGTGTATATAAATACTTTCCTCAATTATTATTGATGTTATTTCATTTACCAACATACGGTACGGTTTGGGGTTAATGTATTTGTTTCACGCAGAGGGCGCAGAGATGCAGAGTGCGCTGGGGGGTGCCTCTGTTTTCTCTGCTCCCCCGCGTCCTCTGCGTGAAATCATTTCTTCTTAATCACAAAATCAAAACAGGCGATCACTTCACACTCCTTACAATCCTTATCCCGGAAAGTGAACTTCACACAGATCTTTCCTTTCAACTCACAGCAATCAATGGCCGGCACAGGAGGTAAAATAAAATTCAACCCTATATTGGTATTGTTTGGTATGCTGATAGAACTGCCGTTATTCCAGATCACTTCTCTCGGATTTTGATAAGCACCAGCTCCGCTTCCATTGAAGGAAGGAACTGTCGTTCCACCATACATCGTAATCTTTGGAGGTGCTGCCCCAATATTTGTAGCCGAATTAATGCTCGCCCAGGTAAATGGCAGGTTAACACACTTCATACATTCCTTTTTATAATTATCATCAATGGTATAACTTATTACATTTGCTCTCACTTCGGTAATATTGGCCAGGGCCAAGCCATTAATGGTAAATGTTTGCGATGCAAGTGTTGCATTGGGTATTTGTACATAATCATATTTTACGGTTCCTGTCTCTGCTTTTATTTCATACGGACAGCATGTTTCAACACATTCGGTCTTAAATTTAATTACACAACTATCACAAAGCACCCCACCACAATATCCATACAATACTACAGTATAAGTGCCGCTTAGATTTGGTGTAAATGTAAGTGGCAGGTTGCCGCTGCTTGTGCCTGATGGAGAAGTTAAAACATAAGTTACCACACTTTCACATTCTTTTTTAGCACAATTATAATTAGCGTTAATGGTAATTGGTACTTTACATTTTACATCTACTTCTTTATTCTTATCGCAATTAAATGATTTGGTAACATTATCAATGCTGTAAGTTTTCTCTCCCCATTTACTCCCCTTACAACTACAGTCAACACATTCAACTACAAACTTAATCACACATTTGTTACATTTCAGCGTATCGCACCAGCCATACAATGTAAGGGTATAGACACCGTTTAGTGTTGGCGTATAAGTAAATGCCGGTGGCATGGTTCCTGTAATCGCCGGTCCCGACGGAGGTTGCAGGCTATAAGTAACTTTTGATGTACAAGCACTGTCTTTACAGTTATAAACGGCATTAAAAGTAAACGGCTGGTTGCATTTTAAATTATAGGTTTTATCACAACTCAGGTTTTGTGTAGCTCCTCCGGATTGCAGGGTCATTTCTCCCCAATGGCTTTCCTTACAATCGCATGAGGTACAGTTCTTAATAAACAGGAACAGTTTGGCCGTTGTTGCAGTACAACCTCCCATCACCACCACCGCATGAATAGTATGAGCCCCTAAGCCAAGGCCAGCCAGCGGGATACTAAACCCGGTACCAATAACGGTGACTCCCTTGTACCAGGTGATGGTGTAATTCGGGTTTCCAAAATTATCCAGCGGAATGGGGAAGAACAGGCTGTCTTTTAGACAAAGTGTATCGCAGCCCTGTGGGAATAAAGCAACATAGGGCAATGGCTTAACCATTACTGATGCAGAACTGGAACATCCATAAATATTAGATGCTGTTACCGTGTAGGTACCTGCAAAAGCTGTGGTATAATTTTGCCCAGTAGTGCCGTCCTGCCAAACATAGCTGTATTGCGCCGGAGGAAGAGGACCAGCAGTTGCTGTAAATGTTGTAGAAATGCCGGCACAAATTGGTCCCGGGGGCGCTATGTTAACTGTAGGGTTTTGTGAATAACATATACAGGCGGTGTCGTAAGCAACACAACCCGTAACAGTATTAGTAACTTTAACTATAAATACATAACAACCAGCCGTATTAATGGTATAGGTAAGGAAATTAGTTGTTGAACTGGTAAATATCTGGGTACCTGTATTATTTAGATACCAGGTATAGGTATGATTGGCAGCAAAAGCAGCTCCGCTTTGTACATTGGTAATTGTATGTGGGAAAGTAAAGACACACTGAACATTTCTTGGCGTAATTACAGCATTGGGTTTGGGGTGATAAACTACTTTAACCGTATCGGACCTTACCGGGCATGGACCATTGGCCCCCGAAGCGCTGGTGGCGGTTACATAATAACTGCCGATACCTGCACCCGGACAAACCTGGTAAGTAGAATTGGTTGCACCAGAAATAGCAGCCCCGTTGCGATACCATTGATATCCTGTGAACCCAGTTGCCGGAGAGGTACTTAATGTTGTTGTAACCGGCGGGCAATCGGGACAAATCTTAACCAGCGGTGATGGAGTTATTGTTAAGGCCGGAGGTGTTTTTACTAAAATATATCTAAGTGTTGTAAACTTACAACCAAATGCATCAGTTACCGTTAAGCCCACCGTGTTGTTTACGGGGGTTCCGCTAAAAGTATAAACCAAAGGATTATTTTGTGATACCGGTGTGCCGTTTACCGTCCATGCATATTGTACTATGCCTGTTGTCATAGAACTGGTAAAGGTGACTGGCTGGTTTTTGCAAACATCTGTGGGCGCATTTATAGTTAAGGCGGCTGTAGGCAGATTAAATGAAAATGAACTGGTTGCTGTACACACCTGGTTGGTAATATTATTCATCACAGTAATTGTCATGGTCACTGTTGGGTTACACAAAGGCGGTACATTAATGATAAATGTATTTCCGGTTCCCGAGGAAGGTGTAGGACAGGGTGGCGCAGTATTCCAGGTAACTGACGTAACCGACCATCCACCTAATACCATGGAAGTATTGTTCATGGTAATGGTTTTGTTTCCATTGATACCACATACAACACTGCTGTTAAAGCTGGCTTTTACCGGAACAGATGTGGTAGTTTGTACAAAGAAATTGCAGGGCCCACATGTAATTGATGCAATTACGGAATACACGCCTGCATTTACATACGTGTGAGTTACTGTAGTGCCTGTACCAGTATTGCCATCGCCAAAATTCCAGTTTACGATACCTCCAGGGCATCCCGTAACGGTTACTGAAAAGGTTTTAGGATTGCAACCCGTTACTATTATTGAACTTAACGGATTAGGTACCCCCTGGCAACCGGGTGGAGGCGGAGGACATATTTTCTGTATTACTGTTATTGAATTAGAGGTTGCCACGCATCCTCCACAAGTAACTACAACATAATAAGTACCGGCAATATTTGCAATATAGGTAGGGGAATTTGTCCCAACCGGGTTACTATTATTATTACGATACCATTGGTACGAACAGCCAACACCTAATGTAAATGCCTGGAAAGTTACTGAAGGAGTTGTAGGATTACACCAGATTAATGGGTCCCCGGTAGAAATAGTCACCGTAGGTAAAGGGACTGGTGGAACAGTGATTTGAGCCACAGACCTGCATCCATTGGCGAATGTTACCTGTACTACATAGGTTCCTGGCTGCGTTACCGAAATAGACTGGGTAGTTGCATTAGAGCCTCCTGACCATTGGTAAGATACGCCCGGCGGGGCAGATAAAACAAGATTACCTGCACATAAAGACCCTGTTTGGGATATAGAAATAACCGGCGGTGTTGAAGCTGTTACCGTAACGGCATTACTGGGTCCGCTGCAATTAGATACGGTTATAGTTCCATTGCCATGAATTTCGTATGTGGCCGATGAACCGCCCTGCGGGCTAACCAATGATACATTTGGTGAAGTACTCCAGGTAAAAGGACCTGTACCCGAAGCAACTGTTATGGTAACCTGTCCGCCAATACAAGCCGTTATCGGCGTGGCCGGCAAGGTTGGTAGCGGGAAAGGATTAATAGCCTGGGTTACAAATCCCAAACATCCATTAACGGTTTGTTGGGCTCTTATCGTCCAGGGGCCAGGGGCTGTAAAATTTATAGAGGCACTGGTATTATCGGTACCAAAAGGATAGATATTACCACTACCTAAAGTAAAACTCCAAAGCACATTTCCCGGCAGTGTTGAAGTAACTGAATAATTAGTAAGTGCATTAGCGCATACAGTTAGCTGCGGGGTAACAAAAGTTAACACGGGTGCTGGCTTTACCAGCACTGCTATTGAAACACCCGAAGGATTACAATACGGTGTGCCATTAACAGGTACGGCAGTAATATTATAGGTGCCCGGCAACAGCCAATTTACACCAATGGAATTGCTGTTGGGGAAAGTACCAGGACTCCACCCTCCCGCAGGGCCGGTGATTACCCAGGTAGAAAGTGCCGGTGCGGTATAGGTAGCAGTTGGCGAATTCTGACAAAGGTTAGTTGGTCCTGTAATAGCATACTTGGGTTTTACCGTAATAGTAATTGATCCTGATCCGCCACACTTCTTAATCGTGTTTGGATTAGTATAATTACAAGTCAAAGTGTATGTTCCGGCTGCGGTAAAACTCACATTTACCGATGGATTGTTAACCGGATAATTATTGGGATAAGGCATTCCTCCACTTACAATAGTTGCACCTGGGCCACCGGTTATGCTCCACGTATAGAAAGTACCGGGAATAACTGGCATGGAATAAGTATTGGTAGAGCCCACACAAACCGGAGATGGCCCCGTTGGTAATATGTTTGGCCATATCACATTGGGTGTAATGGTAGTTGTATTACATGTTCCGCATCCCGAAGTTGTTAGTGTTAGTGATCCTGGAGGGGTTGTCCATTGTACTTTTACACATTTCTGATTTGCAGGCCCGATGATTGTTCCTCCGGTAATTGTCCATGCATAGGTTCCGCAATTATCAGTGCTGCAGTACTCGGCATAATCACCGGGGCACAGCATTTTATTACAGGTTTCAATACCTGGCCCCTTGCCTACTACAATGGTTTGTTTAAGGGTGTCGGTACATCCGCATCCTCCAATTCCACCCGGCTGTGCTCCACCACCCCCGGCACTGCTCACAACTAATGTTAC
>JBKJMZ010000209.1:0-9035 GCA_046596255.1 Ferruginibacter sp.
TTCCAACCTCCATCTTCTTGCCTGGAGAATTGAATCCGATCGTGCAGGCGGTTCGGCCGCCCCTGCCAGAATTCTATCACTGATGGTATTACAATATAACCACCCCAATGTGGGGGCCTGCTTATATTTTCTTTAAACTGCTCTTCCAGCCTTATAATATTTTCTTCAATAACCTCCCTGGATGCAATAATACTGCTTTGCGGGGATGCCCATGCTCCAATCCTGCTGCCCCAGGGCCTTGAATTAAAGTATTCATCGCTTTCTTCCTCACTTACTTTTTGTGTTTTACCCAGGATACGTACCTGCCGCTCAAGTTCTTTCCAGAAAAATACCAGGCAGGCATTCGGGTTCTCTGCCAGCTCTTTACCTTTCTGACTGTTGTAATTGGTAAAAAAAACAAATCCTGCATCAGAAACCGATTTAAGTAATACGGTTCTTGCCGATGGAATACCCGTTGTTGAAGCTGTGGCCAGGGTCATGGCGTTGAGCTCATCAAGCTGGCTGTTCTGTGCATCGGACCACCACCTGCTGAATTGTACAAAGGGATCATCAGCAACATCGCTTTCCAATAAACTTTGCAACTGGTAATCCTTTCTTATATCTGCAATATTTTTATTCATCTGATTGTTGTTTGAAACGTAAAATTCAGTTAATTAGTTCAAACAAAAAAGCATCCCGCAAAAGCGGGATGCTTTTTAAAAATTTAAATTGAGTGAATTTTAAAACCAACGGCTATTAAATGCCCTTGAACATTTCCTGTGCTTTTGTACCGATAAGGGGCATGGGCTTTTCTTCCCCGTTAATTGCAGCGATCAGGCCCATTATCCATAATACTAAGAATCCTATACCTAAAACAGAAAAAATAATGCCAATAGCAGGCATTGCTATGGTGATGGCATACGCAATGATTTGGAAAACAATTGCGCAAATAAACAATAAAAGGGTTTGCCGTAAATGATAACTGCCCAATGAGGTCTTCTTTGATTGGTGCATACCAAAATAGGCGATCAGCCATCCTATGATGGTAATATATCCTACAATAGCAGTTGTTTTGCCATTGTCAACAGTGTTTTGTGCTTCCATAAATGATTTGATTTTTAAAATAGTGAATGCAATTAAGTTTTAGGACAGTAAAATATACAATACACTGCAGCAATGCAAGTGTTTGCCTTTATTTTTAGAAGGATGAACTTTTAAAGGTTAAAGTCTTTGAGGTACTTCTGCGATTCGAGCGTTGTTATCCTGGTTTGGAGATCATTCTTTTCCAGGAGGGCGTTCTCAAGCTTGCTCTCCAATTCGCCGATACGACCCGCTTTCTGCTCCAACTGAAAATTACGTTTTTTTACTTCGGTCAACTGGCTCTGTACACCCTCTAACTGGCTGCTGAGAGAGGCATAATCGCGGATTAGCTCATTATACTTATTATTAAGCCTTGCCAGTTCAGTAAGTTCCTGCTGTAGTTCAAGCTCCCTTTCTTCGGCACCTTTAGCTGCCTGAACTTTGGTTTTCAACTCGTTTTGAATAGTTTGGATATGGCCAAGCTGGCCATCTAACTTACTTCGCAGGGCTGTTGAGTCGGCAAGTTCGTCGCTCAGGAATTCGATCTCCTTTTCCCGGGCAGCCAATACAGCATTGGCATCTGCAAGCTGTACCTGCAGGCTTTCATTAGCCGAGATGATCTTTTTTACCTGTTCTTCTTTTAACATGATCTCAATACTGGTTTTGACTGCCGGTATCAAATTATTGATTTTACTGGCTCTAAACAAAAAAACCAACCCTTTTTTGTACCTTTTAGGCAATAAAAATCTGTTGGGCAGCGTATAGTTGTGTCCGGGTATCTTAAAAAACAAAAAGCCCGATGTAAACTTAGTTATTATTGACGGAAGACGAACTCATACGAGGATGTTTACAGGATGAAGCCTCCTGCCAGAAAGAGGTCTTCAACCGCTTCGCCGGCCGTATGCTTGGTGTTTGTAACCGTTATGCCCGGAACTTTGCAGATGCAGAGGATATTTTACAGGATGCTTTTATCAAGGTTTTTGACAAGTTGCACCAGTTTAAATTTGAAGGATCCTTTGAAGGCTGGATAAGGAAGATCGTTGTAAATACGGCGCTGAAAAAATATTCATTGCGCAGGTATGAGAAAGAAGTAGTTGGCTACGAGGTAAAGGACAGGGATGAGGATGCAATGGAACCTTCCACTTATGGGCATCTTACCGAAAAAGATCTCCTGGTTTTAATAAATAATTTACCCCATGGCTACCGGCTTATTTTCAACCTATATGTAATAGAAGGTTACCAGCATGATGAGATTGCGGAGATGCTGGGCATACAATCGGGTACCAGCAGGAGCCAGTTGGTAAAAGCAAGGAATATGCTACAGAAACAAATTTTACAATTACAAAAAGTTGCGGTATGAATAGTAACCGTCATTTTGATGAATATATAAAAGAGCAATTCGGCAATTACAGCCCCGATGTGCATCCACGCATCTGGGAAAAAATTGTTGCCGGTAAAGACAAAAAAAGGCCTGCCGGGTTTTGGGTCTCTATGCTCAGCAACAGGAATAAATTATTGATCATAGGTCTTATTATTACCTTGTGCAGTGGCGGGGTCTGGATATATTATACGCAAAACATTACCCCCGCAACAGTTGTAACTGCAGTTGAAAATAAAAACATAATCACCCCAAAAACAGGTTTACCTGTAAATGATCTAAATGCAGAACAGCAGGTTTCCTCTGAGATCATAAATAATGATAAAAAAAATATTGCTGCGGTTGATCCTTTTATAACCCCGGGTACCCTTAAGGCCAGTATTATTTCGCCGGTACCTGAAACTGATGATGAAAAAAATAAGCTGGCAAAGGGCTATGATAAGAAAAACCATTATACGGGTTTGGGAAATATTTTGGTTAACACAACTTCTGTGGGTTTAGAAGCCGATGAATATTCAGGACAGGGTACATTATTAGGCAGGCTTACATTCAATGCAGATAAGTATACTGAAAAACGCAAACGCGGAAAAGAAGACCAGTTAAGCTTTGATCCCGTGATCTTTAATTTTCCTGATTGCCCGGGCCTGGAAAAAGATGCAGCAGCCAATAAAAGATATTTTGAATTTTATGCAGGCCCTGATTATGCCTTCCGCAGTTTACAGGATACAGGCAATTCTGCATACCTGCAAAAAAGAAAAGAGAGTACCAAATTCAAATCAGGGTTCAGCGCAGGTGTGCGTTATACAAAAGTCTTCAATAATTCCATGAGCATCAGAGGAGGCATAAACTTCAGCCAGATCAATGAAAAATTCAGTTTCAACCAGGGTAATATTATACAGGTAACTTATATCATTAATGCAAATGGCGATACTATAGGCAGTTATACAACCACGGGTGCCAGGTACAAAACTACCATCAATAGATATCGTAGTATAGATATACCCATAGTTGCCGGTTATGAACTTGGTAATGGAAAATTACACGCTAATATCAATGCAGGTGCAATAGTAAATATTTATAGCTGGCAAAAAGGCGATGTACTGGATATGTCTGGTAATCCTGTGAGTATAACCACTGGCAAGGGGGCATCAGCATACCAGTTTAAAACCAACGCAGGTGTAGGTTTTATAGGTGCTGTATCCTTGTATTATAAACTTAATGACACGTGGCATATTATGGCCGAGCCCTATTTCCGGTATAATTTTTCACCCATGAACAAAGAGAATATCACATTAAAACAAAAATATCAAACTGCCGGTTTAAGATTAGGAATAAGACTTGACCTCGATTAAGACATGCAGGCAGCAAAAATTATAAATGAAGTATCTGATAATGGTACGGTATTATTAAAAGATTAGTAATGAACATGAAGACATTCATATTGGTATTGGTCACTGCAGCATTTACTTTAAATGCCTGTGAAAAAAATACAGATATTTTTGTGCCTGATCCTGGCCAGTTGAATGGACCGGATACGGCCTGGCAAAATACGATTACGCCATCCATGCCGGTAGTAAATCTTAAAACAGCATTATTAGCGGCACCATATCTCGATACGATCACTGTTAATGCCGCCACGGTAATCCTCCTCACACCTTTTGGTGTACAGGTTACCTTTCCTCCAAACTGCTGCATTAATGGATCAGGACAGCTGGTTACAGGGAAAGTGGATGTAGAGATACAGGTGGTTAAAAAGAAAGGTGATATGATCCGGCTGGATAAACCAAGCACAAGCAATGACAGTATGTTGGTTACTGCAGGCCAGATCTTCATTAAACTTAAAAAGGACGGCCAGGCACTCCAGTTAGCACCCAATGCAAGGATACTGGTACGGTATGTTGACCTTCCTGTTAACCAGCAAATGAATTTTTTTACAGGTGACGAGACTAATCCTCCACATTTCAATTGGTTACCCAATCCAGACCCTGCAAACAATACGGTATCTGTTTCAACGCAGGCTTATGAAATACTTACCAACCGCCTGCGCTGGATAAGCCTTTCTCAGGTATATGATCTGAGCACCGCAGCCAAAGTAAAAGTAAGTGCAGATATTGCTGCATATTATACCAACTCCAATACCGTTTCTTTTACTGTGTTTAAGGACCTGCGCTCGGTGGTAGCTATGCGGCCAGATTTAAACTCCAGGAAATTCATTTCTGCTAAATTGCCCGTGGGAAAGCAGATCACTATTGTAGTTATTTCCAAACAGGGAAACGATTATTATTTAGGCTACGAATCTGCAATTACGCAGGTACCTGCCGCCAATTCATCAACTCAGCATGTACGTGTGGTACCTATAAAGAAATCTTTGCCGGAAATCTTCGCTTATCTCAATTCGCTATAGTTTCTGAAATTAAAAAGGAGCTGCATGTATATGCGGCTCCTTTTAATTATGTTTAATTTAATTAAGATACCAGCGTACCCACTTTTTCTCCGGTCACCACTTTCAGTAAATTACCTTCTGTGTTCATATCAAACACAACGATCGGTAAATTATTTTCCATGCACAAGGTAAATGCGGTCATATCCATAACCTTGAGATTCTTTTGAATGCATTCATTATATGTAATGGTCTCGAACTTTGTTGCTGTAGGATCTTTTTCAGGATCAGCAGTATAAATACCGTTAACCCTTGTTCCTTTTAAAATAACATCAGCCTTAATTTCTATCGCCCTTAATGAGCCTGCTGTATCTGTTGTAAAATAGGGATTGCCTGTTCCGGCGCCAAATATTACTACCCGCCCTTTTTCCAGGTGACGCATAGCTCTCCTGCGGATGTAGGGCTCAGCTATTTGTTCCATTTTAATAGCACTTTGCAGGCGGGTATAGATGCCTGCTTTTTCCAATCCGCTCTGCACAGCCATACCGTTTATTACGGTTGCAAGCATGCCCATATAATCACCCTGCGCCCTTTCAATGCCGCTTTCGGCCTCGTTCATACCGCGGTAAATATTTCCGCCGCCAATAACAATTGCAACCTGTACACCTAATTCCAATACTGATTTTATATCCTGTGCATAGCGGGAGATCACTTCACTGTCGAGACCAAAATTCTTATCGCCCATTAATGATTCACCGGAAAGCTTTAGCAAGATTCGTTTGTACTTAGGTAGCATAAGTTGTTCTGTTTTTTGCGAAGATACTACTTCGCTCATTTGATATTTAAGATTTTTAATGTTACTTCCCGGATTTGTTTTGCTGTATCAGGATTTCAGGTAAAAGTTATGTAGTACAATTATATTTCTATTTCCAAAAGCTACGCTTAGCATTTTTTAATGGCCTTTATAGAATACATCATGGGCATTTTTTTGTCCATGCCCTTGATATACCAGTTCCCGTCTTGGGCCTGCTCCAGGTTATTAAAACAATTGTAATGAGAATAGGGAAATTCATGGAACAGCTCAATCTGCAGGCCCTGCTTAAGAAGCGTAGTAATGATCTCTGCAAAGGCATGGTTCCATCCGTGTTCAATTGACCTGATGGGGGCTTCCCTGTCGGTATAGGTACCGGATACCTCTTCTGTTATTACTGCTGTATTAAAATAATTATACTTTATCTTTTCAAAGTTATCATCCATCATCCACAGCGCCGGATGAAAATCTACCATATAAAAAATGCCCCCGGGCTTTAAAAAATGCGAAACAATACCAGCCCATTCATCCAGGTTAGGTAGCCAGCCAATGGTACCATAAGATGTAAAAACGATATCAAAAGCCTCCCTAAATCCCTCCAAAGGAGGGACTTTTGAAGCGTCTTTCAAATCATAAACGTTTGCACATATAAAATTTGCATTCAATTTTAATTCACTAGCAATTTCTTTAGCAAGTTTTATGGCTTCGTCACTTAAATCCACGCCCGTTACTACGGCTCCTTCTCTTTCCCAACTCATGGTATCCATACCAAAATGGCATTGGAGGTGCAGCAGGCTTTTACCTTTTACATCACCCAATTCTTCCAGTTCGGTTTTATTTAAGCTGGACTTGCCTTTTCTAAAAGAAGACGAGTCATAAAACGCAGAGTCCTTATGAACAGCAGTGCGCTTGTTCCAGGCCTGTTTATTATCCTCAAAATAGTTTTGGTAATTTTCCATTGGTTAAAATTAAGGGATAATCAATAACCTTTGAAATGGCTGAGAATATTTAACCGGCTAATGATTGATCCCAATAAAAAAGAGCGAACAAATTGTTCGCTCTTTTTTTATACTAAAAGTTATATTACCCTAATGCCACTCTCTTAAAGTCTGTAACTTTAAGATCAGCGTCAGCAGCCTTTAAATAATCAGCAACAGACTTACTATTGTCTTTTACAAAAGCCTGGGCCATTAATGTATTGTCTTTAAAAAATTTGTTCATTTTACCATCGGCTATCTTTTCAGCCATTTCTGCAGGCTTACCTTCCGCCTTGATCATTTCAATAGCTATTGCTTTTTCCCTGTCTTTTGTTTCCTGTGATATGGATGTTTCATCAACAGCCAGTGGATTCATAGCAGCGATCTGCATAGCTACGTCCTTACCAGCTTCCGATGCTTCTTTGGTCATTGATACCAGCACACCCATACGGTATGCACCGTGAATATAAGAAGCTACATAAGGTGCATCTACTCTTTCAAATTTTGAAACAGCGATCTTTTCACCGATAGCAGCAAGTTTATCATTAATTAATTGTTCAACAGTTGAACCGTTAACACTTACTGTATTCAGTTCTTCGGCGGTTTTTACATTGTTGGCAATGGCTGCATCTGCAATAGATTGTGCAAATGCAACAAAATCTGCATTCTTACTTACGAAATCTGTTTCGCAACTGATACAAAGTACGATACCGCTTTTATGATCGGCAGTAGTTTGTGCAATTACCACACCTTCTTTGGCTTCACGGTCGCTGCGCTTTGCGGCAACTTTTTGTCCTTGCTTACGCAACCAGTCGATGGCTGCTTCAAAATCGCCATTGCTTTCTGTTAATGCTTTGCGGCAATCTAACATACCGGCTCCTGTTGTCTGGCGTAATTTATTTATATCTGCTGCTGTTATAGTTACACTCATTGAAATTAAAAATTAAAAATTAAAAATTAAAAATTCCTCAGCGTAAAAGTTGTTATTCAGTTTATACGCTTTGCTGAATAGTGGTGTAAAGTACAAGTGTATCCTTCGACTACGCACAGGATAAACTGCCAATGAAGCTGATTAAAATTCTATGCTGGGTTAAAAAAACATCCCGGTCTCCGCTTCAATCTCCTCCATTTCTTCCCCCTTCGGGGGAGATAGAGGGGGCCTTATCTTGCTCCACCGCCACCTGCCGGCCTTCTGCCACCCTGGCCCGGACCAGCTACACGACGCTTAGGTTGAGAAGCAACGCCTCTTCCGCCGCCACGCTTATTCCTGTCGTCAGCTCCATCTTGCTTAGCCTCAAAGCGTGCTGCTTTTGCTTCTGCGCTCTCTTCGCTGTCGTGGCTGTCATCTTCATCTTTATCTGCCTGACGCTCCTGCAATCCTTCTGCAATTGCAGCAGTTAAATAATTAACGATGATCGCAATTGACTTGGTAGCATCATCATTTGCTGGAATTGCAAAATCAATTTTATTAGGATCTGAATTGGTATCTACCATTCCAAAAGTACTGATGCCTAATTTTTTTGCTTCAGCAAGTGCAATATGCTCATGACCTATATCAACCATAAATAAAGCTGCCGGTACACGGCTGATCTGTGCGATACCGCCCAAAACTTTCTCCATCTTTTCCTTATCACGTGTTAAGGTCAGACGCTCTTTTTTGGTAAGACTTTCAGCACTTCCGTCAGCAAGCATTTTTTCGATGCTCTGCATTTTCTTAACACTCTTACGAACCGTGTTGAAGTTGGTTAACATTCCACCCAGCCAACGCTCAGTAACAAAAGGCATATTAACACGCTTGGCGCAATCGCTCACGATCTCTTTAGCCTGTTTTTTTGTTGCTACGAACATGATCTTTTTACCACTGCGTGCAATTGCTTTTAAAGCAGCAGCAGATTCCTGCAAACCTTCTACGGTCTTGTTCAGGTCGATAATGTGAATGCCTTTCTTTTCAGCAAAGATGTAAGGCAACATCTTGGGGTTCCACTTTTTCTTTAAATGACCAAAGTGTACACCTGCTTCTAAAAGTTGCTGTTGTAAGGAAGTATTTTCCATTTTATATAATGTTAACTGTTATTTGTTAATTGTTATTTATTAATAGTGTGCTGGCAAACCGATAAACGATTATCCAATAACCATTAACGTTTTGAGAACTGGAAGCTTCTTCTTGCTTTCTTACGGCCTGGTTTCTTACGCTCCACAGAACGTGGGTCACGCTTTAATAAACCTGCTGCTTTTAAAGCCGGGCGGTAATCGGGGCTAACTTCAAGCAAAGCACGGGCAATACCCAGCTTGGCTGCTTCAGCCTGTCCTTTAACTCCACCGCCTGTAGCATTAACCACTACATCAAATTTATCGGTAGAATCAACTGTTTTTAAAGGTGCTTCTACCTGGTTTTGTAAATAAACCAACGGGAAATACACTTTATAGTCT
>JBKJMZ010000022.1:0-16285 GCA_046596255.1 Ferruginibacter sp.
GCTCACGAACCTTTCGCTCAAAACAATTGCAACAAATTTCAATTAGTTTTAAATATGAATTAAATTGATCAATAAAAATTATGCAGGATATTTTGAAGTTGAATAAAGAATCTAATATTATACAAATTATGTCTTACTTAGTCTGTGGTTTTTTGCCATAGCTAATGGTTTGTGAGGCACGAACCAAGGCGGAGATCAATAATTTCAATATAAACAGCCGTCTTAAATGTAGTTATAAACCAATGAGTGGTTTTACTGGTTATAACGATAATTATTTTTCTGACCCTTGTTTAAAATAAGAACAGGGCAATTGTATTCAGGGCCAACTATTGTTTGAATGTATAAGCAAGGTTTGCCCTGCTCTTTTTTAACTGTTGTTCCTTATTCTTTGACTCTGGGCCTGTGGATATCAGTTACAAGCAAACGCACAGTAGTATTACCAATATTTTTACCTGAATGTGTGGTAGTTGCATTTACAAGTCCGGTACCTGTTGGTAAGTCTAATTCCTGGCGGCCTCCCCCTTCTGTGGTAATCGCTATTTTTCCTCCCTGCACTACATATAAAGTATGGTCAGGATGCCTATGCAGCGCAACTGAATCACCTGGCTTCAGCGTAACTTCAAACATTTTTATGCCCAGGGTATCGCCAAACTTTTTAGCGAACGGCGCTTCTACATTCCATGGGTCCAATGCGGCATCATAATCAGGCATAGAAGAGTTGTCTTTGGTGCTGTCAGTTGTCTTGGTTTCAACATTTGTTTTCCCTGTCTCTGTTTCAGGATTATTGCATGCCGTAAAAAATACAAAGGCTGCAATTAAAATTGATTGAAAAATCTTTTTCATGATTTAAAGATTTTGAAGGTTAAAAATATTAGTTTAAATATAAACATTTTTTTCAACTCATTTTTCATTAGGGAGTATGAGCTACTTCCCAGGTTGGTGGCTCTTCGCCGTTGTTGGTGTTCGTACGGAAGGTTTCGTAGCCTGGCAATCACCAACAACATAGCCTATTTTTTTAATTATTAATTTTTAATGCATTGCCTATGCTGGTTGTTAGTGACTGCCGGGATGGAAACTTGCAACTTCAAGTTAGAAACTTGCAACTTCAGGTGGGACTAAGCTACTTGGGGTGAAACTAAGATATTTACCGGGCAAGGGTAAGTTAAATGTTCAAATTGTATCTATCCTCCGCATTCTTCACACAAGTGGCAGGTTGATCTTTTAGCACCATTCTTGTAGCTACTATTTTTATGCAAAGAGGTGACACATTTTTAAAAGGTGCCCCCTCTTTGCATAAACACTTTTCCTGTCTATTGGTGAACTATTTAAAGTTTTGAACGACAGCAGCCGGGTTCCTGATGAACCTTGTTGGTGTTCAGACGGTAACACTTATTACTTTCAAAATGTAAATGCATTGGGACAACTTAATACCGGTAAAATTTGGTCGCCAGCAAAAGGTTTCCTATTAGCCCAACTTGTTATTTTATGCGATCGTTTATATCGAATCGGTAAGGGTGAAAGTTACGACGAAGACGAAATGTTCATTTCATTAAAAACATTACAAAACAGTTGTTGTAACTCTATTCGTTTACAAACCAAGGCATATAATTGGGGTATATAATCTACGCTCTACTTTACCATACACTATTAAATCCCACACTTCACACTATTTGCCAGGCGATCCTATTTAGCACCATTCTTGCGGCTACCAATTTATAATTAAGAATCTCGTATGAAAAAAATATTTTTTGCAACTGCTTCCATATTGTTATTAGTTGCATGTTCCTCCACCAAATCATCCAACACACCCGGTGCTTTATCACCGGTTGAAACACAACCGCCATACAGTCCGCAATACAAGCCTGCATTTGTAGGACAAACAAGAATTGCTGGCGCTAAGACGGCTACCTCCTATACTTCCAAACTGGTGACCCGGGCATTGGTAAAACCCTGGAGTATGGCAGCATTGCCCGATGGAAGATTTTTGGTATCCCAAAAAGAAGGCATGTTTCGTATTGTGACGCCCAATGGAACGGTAAGTAATAATATTAGCGGTGCACCTGTAGTAGATGCAGCCGGGCAAGGCGGACTGATGGGTGTTATACTCGACCCGGATTTTACTGCTAACAGGATGATATATTTTGTATTCAGTGAACCTGTTGCCGGCGGTAATCACGCCGCCGTAGCCAAAGCAAGATTACGGGAAGATGAAACCGCTATCGAAAACGTGGCAGTGATATACCGGGTTACGCCTACATACAAAGGACATTTACACAATGGTGGCAAGCTGGCGTTTACAAAAGATGGAAACCTGTTTGTTGCAACCGGCGAGCGTTCGGATCTTGCTACCCGGCCGCTTGCGCAGGATAACAGTACCAGCTTAGGAAAAATATTGTTGATCACAAAAACAGGACAAGCCGTAACTGATCCTTTGATGCTACCTAAACCTAACAGCAGGCCGGAAATATATTCTAATGGTCATAGAAATCCACTCGGTATTGCTATTCATCCAACAACAGGCGAATTGTGGGAAGCAGAAATGGGCCCTAAAGGTGGCGACGAGATCAATATTATTCGCCGGGGTAATAATTATGGCTGGCCGGTAATAACCTACGGTTTAGAATACAGCGGCGCTACCATTGGTGAAGGTCTTACTCACAAGGCGGGTTACGAGCAACCGCTGTATTATTGGGATCCGGCTATCTCGCCTGGCGGCATTACTTTTTACACAAGTAATAATATACCTGAGTGGAACAACAATTTATTTGTTGCAAGCTTAAGTGGCAAGCATATAATCCGGTTGTTGCTAAATGGTAATATGGTAGTGGGTGAAGAGCGATTGCTTGAGTCAGAAAATCAACGTTTCAGGGATGTTTGTATGGGCAAAGATGGAAAACTCTATGCAATTACGGATGCAGGTAGGATGTATTGCTTAGGTAAAGATTAGGAATTCGCCTGTTGTCGGGTTCATGCTAAAAATATAGTCCCATTCAGTTTAGTCTGAATGGGGTTTTTTTATGTTACAAGCATTGGGCCATGTGGCATCATCGTTGTGTCACTCACTTGTACGGCAAATCCTTGGGGAACCTTAAAGAATTATGTACATTTATTCATCAACTAGTTATCATAGACTCAAGAACAGAAGAAATATTGATAAGTTTCGATAAATCATGGACCGAAATCGAAAAAAGTTATGACGATCTCATTTATAATTATTCAGGTTGGGACAGAGTTAAGCCAATTCGAAGCTTTATAACAAAACTTAAAGAAAACGGAGCAAATAAATATTTTCGTTTGGGAACTTCAATGCATGCTCTAATGATTTCCCGTTCAGTTAAATTCGGATTGCGAGAAGACCAAAAATATATAAAGATAGAGGCTGTGAATTTAGACGATTACGAAGTAACAATGAGAGATGCCAAGAAAATTTACCGGGAATATAGAATTAATAATTTAGAAGATCCACAACTTGAAAAATTAATTGCTACGCTAAAAAGTACATTAGTGGATTAGACCAATTTACCCAAAGTCTTGGGTCGTGTCCTCACGAACCCAGGCGCTGCGGCTTCTACCCTTGTAAAAAGGCTCCCACTGAAGGCGGAAGGTTTCTACCAATAAAAATCCCATTCAGCTTTAAACCAAATGGGATTCACTTTATCGATCTTAAAAACTTAATTATCCAATATCTTAACCTCAGTTCTCCGGTTATGGGCCCTGCCCTCTTCAGTTTTGTTATTAGCAACAGGTACTGTAAGCCCATAGCCTTTTGCAGTTACCCGGGTAGGGTCAATACCTTTGCTAAGCAGGTAAGCCCTTACTGTGTTTGCTCTCGCATCGGATAAGATGAGATTACTTTTTGCTGAACCCACATTATCAGTATGCCCCTGCAACTCTATGCGCTCATCATCCTTACGGTTGAGATATGCAACCAATTCATCAAGCACTTTGTAGGAATCTTCTTCGAGATCAGCTTTACCG
Organism: Ferruginibacter sp.; assembly: GCA_046596255.1. Lineage (GTDB taxonomy): Bacteria > Bacteroidota > Bacteroidia > Chitinophagales > Chitinophagaceae > Ferruginibacter. Next base: position 3,979 of record JBKJMZ010000022.1, read on the forward strand.
GTCTCAAAATTACAATCCTCCAGTATAAAACTTTTAGCAGGTAAGAACTGGATATTAACCTTAAACGGATTTTTATAATAAGCCTTGCCCTGCAAAGGGGGTATATCTAAAACAATATAACTGGTAGAATCTTTAAAACCCAGGATGAATATCTCGTACCTATCGCCGGCCGGTAAACGCGTAGTGAATTTACCCGTCGTATCAGTTAAACCCTGGTATTCCCTTCCATTCAAATAGCTGCGGAAGATCACGATCTCCCGGGAAAGGATATTACCCTTGAAATCTGTCATGCTCACATTAATGGGAGCATCTTTTGGAATAGCAGCATCCTGCACCGTGCCCTGGGAAAAAGCTAATAACGGGAATAAAAAAGTACACAGTAAATAAAGTAACTTTTGTTTCATTACGGAAATTTTATTGGCTTAAAGATAATTAGAAAATGATAACCTATATTTTTTCAATTATTGTGCCGCCATTAAATTTTTTTGTTAAGCGTTTGTAAAGCATTACAACCTTTGTTGAAGTTTAACAACCATTGCTGCTTTCCAGCTTGTAAAGTCGCCGGCGATGATGTGTTCCCGGGCCTGGGCCACCAGCCACAGGTAAAAAGCCAGGTTATGTACACTTGCTATAGTAAGTCCAAGATACTCACTGGATTTCATAAGGTGCCTTAAATAGGCTTTGCTGTAATAATTACTCATGGCACAGTCAATACCATCATCTATTACCGAAAAATCTTTCTCCCATTTCTTATTATCAATATTGATAACCCCATTGCTGGTAAAGAGCATAGCATTACGACCGTTACGGGTGGGCATTACGCAATCAAACATATCCACGCCCAGTGCAATGCTTTCTAAAATATTCCAGGGGGTGCCCACGCCCATTAAATAGCGTGGCTTTTGTTCCGGGAGAATATCGCAGCAGAGTTCTGTAAACTCGTACATCATTTCCACAGGCTCGCCTACACTTAGTCCGCCAATGGCATTGCCCGTAGCATTTTTGGATGCAACAAATTCTGCTGAAGCAGTACGCAGGTCTTTGTAAATACTGCCCTGCACTATTGGAAATAAATTCTGTGTATAACCATATTTATCGGGCGTGCTATCAAACCTTTCAAAACACCTGTCGAGCCAGCGGTGTGTAAGTTCCATGCTGCTCTTTGCATAATTATGATCGCTGGGATAAGGAGGGCATTCATCAAAAGCCATTACAATATCACCGCCGATAATTCTTTGAATATCCATTACGCTCTCCGGGGTAAATAAATGTTTGCTGCCATCAATATGGCTTTGAAACAAAGCGCCTTCCTCTGTAAGCTTACGGTTGTTGGCAAGGGAAAAAACCTGGTACCCCCCGCTATCGGTCAAAATAGGTTTATCCCAGCCGTTAAATTTATGCAGGCCACCTGCTGCTTCCATGATCTCCAGGCCGGGCCGCAGGTACAAATGGTAGGTATTACCAAGTATGATTTGTGCCTTTACTTCATCATGCAATTGCTGCTGGGTTACTGCTTTCACACTCCCTACTGTACCCACAGGCATAAAAATTGGCGTTAATATTTCACCATGGTCGGTTGTTATTTTACCAGTCCTGGCTTTGGAGTTTGTATCGGTATGTTGCAGTTCGAATTGTAATGCCGGCATTTATTTGTTTGGTGTTTGGTGTTTGGTGTTTGACCTCTCCCCACCCTCTCCAAAGGAGAGGGCTTTAGAGCTCACTATTATAATGTTTTTTTTCTAAACTTTTAAGTGATCATTTTTAGCGTTTGATACAGATTTTGACTTTTGAATTTTGACTTTTTACTTTTTGCTTCTCCCCATTCCTTATTTTTGCTCCATGAATTTTACCCAAATGGGTCAAATGCTGTTTTATGCATTTAGCCTGGTTACCCTTGTACAGCTAATTTATTACCTGTTCTTTTTTACCAGACTGGCTGTTTACAAACCAAAACCTAAAGCTGTATCGCAAACCCACCCGGTATCAGTGATCATCTGTGCCCGTGATGAGGCCGCAAATTTAGCGAAAAATCTTCCGGGATCTCTGGTGCAGGAATATCGTACCACGCACGAGGTGATTGTGGTAGATGATAATTCGTACGACGACAGCAAATACCTGCTTGAAGAATACCAGAAAACCTACCGGCAATTGCAGGTAGTACTGCTTAAGCAGGAAGCCAAAATGATACCCGGCAAAAAATTTCCGCTGAGCATTGGCATTAAAACAGCTAAGCATGAGATCGTGCTGCTAACCGATGCCGATTGTGTGCCTGCCAGTGAATTCTGGATTGACAAGATGCAGGAAACCTTTGATGATAAAACAGAGATCGTGCTAGGCTATGGCGCTTACCATAAAAAAAAGGGGCTGCTGAATAAGATCGTTCGCTGGGAAACCTTTCATACAGCATTGCAATATTTTTCCTATGCCCTGGCTGGCACGCCTTACATGGGCGTTGGCCGTAACCTCAGTTATAAAAAAACTATTTTTTACAGGCATAAAGGTTTTTCGGCCCATAACAATATCCCCAGCGGGGATGATGACCTTTTCATCAACATGGCGGCAACCAAAACCAATACAAAGATCAATATTGATAAGGATGCTTTTACTTTAAGCGAGCCTCCCAAAACATGGGATGCATGGGTAAAGCAAAAGAACCGGCATTACAGCACGGGCAAATTTTATAAGCCTGTCCATAAATTCCTGTTGGGCTTATATACATTTACACATTTCCTGTTTTATCCATTGTTAATTTGTTCACTGATCATGTATAACTGGGAACTGGCGCTGATCGTTTTTGGTGTACGTTTACTGGTACAGGCAGTTATTTTATACCCCTGTATGAAAAAGTTAAATGAGCAGGCCATGTATCCCTGGTTTGTATTCATAGATATCTGGATGTTTTTTTATTACCTGATATTTGCACCGTCAATATTTAAGAAGCCGCCGAGGGTGTGGAAATAAGACGGCCTCTCCCCAACCCCTCTCCCGAGGAGAGGGAACTGGAAGATCGAAAAGGAAATCGTATTATATTTTGAATTTTGATTTTTGATTTTTATGGAGTTGATAAAAAAATATTTTACAGCGTTTTCAGACAGGCAATTGGAACAGCTTGCTGCATTAAAAGACCTCTATGTTGACTGGAATAGCAAGATCAATGTGATCTCCCGTAAGGATATGGATAATTTTTATGAGCACCATGTGCTGCATTCTTTGGCCATTGCTGCAAAGTTTGAATTTACCAGGGATATGGAAGTAATGGACCTGGGCTGCGGAGGTGGGTTTCCGGGAATACCACTGGCCATCATGTTTCCTGAAACTCATTTTCACCTGGTAGACAGTATCAATAAAAAATTGAAAGTGGTTACAGAGATCGCAGCTGCTATTGGCCTGCAGAATCTTACTGTAGAACATACCCGGGCAGAAGATATAAAAAATAGAAAATTTGATGTGCTGATCTCCCGGGCAGTAGCTCCCTTAAAAGACCTTTGGCACTGGAGTAAACCACTCATTCAAAAAAATAAGACCAGTATTGCAGGCGTTCCCAATGGCCTGATCTGCCTGAAAGGTGGCGACCTTGCCAACGAAATATCTGAAAGCGGCTGCAAGCCGCTGGTTTGGGAGATAGAGAAAATATTCCCTCATCCCTTTTTTGCAGAAAAGTACATCTTATATATCCCTGTTAAATAATACTTACCACTTTGGGGTATTGTTTGATTCCCTTAATTGTTTCATTTTTGCAAAATGATGAATAGATCAGTTGCCATAGTTGAAGACAATAATGATATACGCCAGGCTTTGGAGCAGATCATAGAAGCCTCGGACGATTTTACACTTGCCGGTTCCTGCACTACAGGTGAAGAAGCACTGATCAAATTACCGTTATTTAATCCTAAAATAGTATTAATGGATATTGGCCTGGGAGATGGCATAAACGGGATTGAAGTTGTAAGGGAATTAAAAGAAAGCCAGCCGGATATGTTATTCATGATGTGTACCATTTATGATGAAGATGAAAAGATTTTTGAGGCTTTGAGAGCCGGGGCCAATGGATATATTTTAAAAAAGACTCAGCCTGCCAAACTCCTGGAAGGAATTAATGAATTGATACAGGGCGGTGCCCCTATGAGCAGCCAGATAGCCAGTAAGGTGGTGGCAGCATTTCAAAAAAAATCAAAGGCGCCGCAAAGTTCCACACTGGATATCTTATCAAAAAGAGAGAATGAAATATTGGAAATGTTATCAACCGGGCTTTTGTACAAAGAGATCTCAGATAAATTATTGATCACAACTGAAACGGTGCGTAAACATGTTTACCATATTTATGAGAAGCTCCATGTTACCAACAGGGTGGAAGCTGTAAATAAATATTTTGGAAGATGACCTCACCCCTCGCAGAGTCCTGTGGACAACCCCTCTCCTTAAGGCGAGGGGCCAGAACCACTAATGACAAAGATCTTTTTACTACCTCAATATTTTAAACCTTTAGGAATTTCCAAAGCCAGACATCAGTTTGCGGCGTATCGCCAATGGGAAAATCATGCGTGTAGCCCGAATTAGTAAAGCCATATTTCTCATAGAATCTCTGCGCCCTGAGGTTATGCTCCCATACACCCAGCCAAACGACTTCATACTGGTGCTCAGTAGCAAAATTCAAAATAAGATCCATAAGTGCCTGTGCTATGCCTTTACCATGAAAGCCATTGAGCACATAGATCCGTTTCAGCTCAAGCGCCTTCCATTTTTTCATTATAGGAAAATTTCCGTAATCTTCTTTGAATTGTAAATACGCAACGGGCACTCCATCCAGTTCTGCAAAAAAACAGCATGTGCCGGTATCCAACAGCTCTTTGCCTAATTGTGCTTCGCTGTAATACTTATCCAGGAAGCCATGCATATCTTCCTCAGTACAGGTGCCGGTAAATGTATCATAAAATGTTTGCCTTGCTAAAACTGATAAGGTTGAAACATCATCAATAGTAACACGGCGGATATTTATTTCCATGCAAAACAATTTTTACCCAGCCTCACCCTCCCGAACTTCGTTCCTTACTTTCGCTTTTCTCAGTAACCTCTCCGAAAGAGAGAGAGCGGTACATTAAACATAATCAAGCATTTGATCTTCCATGTCATCTTTAACCTTCGTTTCATCAAAACAGCAATCAACATTTATTGTCTTGAACCAAACGCTGACTTCAATGATTCTCGATTTCCTCCCCCTTCGGGGGTTCTCAAAAAGAGAACGAACGAAGTTCAAGAGGGGGCTTAAGTTACCAGTTCAACTCCAGCATATTGTTCTTCCTGTCCAGATCAGCCATTCTTTTGGATGGATCAATTTCGGCGATCTTAATATCAGTAAGTCTGTGCTTTAACTCAACCACATAGGTAGGATGTGTCCACCTCCATGGTTCCATCACTGTTCTTACCTGTTTACTTTCATTGGGCTTGTTGCCAAACATTAAGTTGAGCGGTATATTGATCATTTCGGTGCTTCCGTTTTTATAAGTTAGCTGCAGGTCAATAGGCATGGGCATTTCACCTATCCTTTTCAACCTTATCTTTGTCACATTATTCTCTTCCCACAAACTGTCGATCTTGTAATCAATGGTCTTGGTGGTATGGATCCAGTACTCTTTATACCAATCCAGTTGTATACCACTCAGATCTTCGGCCACCCTCATAAAATCATTTGCATTAGGATGTTTGAAGCGCCATCTTTTATAATATTCCAGTAAGATCTTATCCCTTGTGTCTGCTCCAACAATATATCCAAGCTGCTCCATAAATACCTGGCCTTTTGAATAGGCAGCAACGCTATATCCATAGTTTGAGTTATAATGATCGCTATGTGTTGTCATAGGTTCTTCAAAATTACTTTTAGCCAGGCTATAATATCCAAAGTAAGCGCCGCTATGATCTTCGGGCAAAATTTCAATAGCTTCTTTCAGGTTCTTATTCGTTGGTGTTCTCAATAAAGCTTCCCGGTATCCCGCCAGAGCCGATTTTTTATCATAAAATTTAGATACCAGGTCTTCGGCATAGCTGGTAAACCCTTCATCCATCCAGGCATACATGCTTTCATTGGTGCCAAGCATCATCTGGTACCAGCTATGCAGCCATTCGTGAAAAACAGTGCCCAAACCAGGGCCAACCAACAGCGTAGCCATCGGATATTCCATACCGCCATCTCCACCCTGTATGAATGAATATTGAGGGTATGGATATTTACCAAAGTTTTTTTCTATATAAGGTAAAACCTTTGCAGCGGCAGTAAGCACGGTAGCCCAGGCTGAATCATTTTTTGGATCATTCTCTTTGTAATTATAAATAGAATGTAAAGTTGGGCCCCCGTTTGGCATTTTATAAACCAGGTGCCTGTATTCAGGGTCGGCAGTCCAAACAAAATCATGAATGTTATCGCCAATAAAATGCCAGCTTCGTTTTGCTTTTGTTGTAGGCTTCAATTCTGTTCCCGGCTTATCATAACCCCAGCCGATCTCATTGGCATTGACCAACACACCGGTACCGCCAACTTTGTATGACTTTTCAATATTTATGGTAACATCAAAATTGCCCCATACGCCATAGAATTCCCTGGCTATGTAGAGTGTTGGATGCCAGCCTTCATAATCATACTCACACATTTTAGGATACCATTGGCTCATGCTGTATCGCACACCTGTTGTGAGGTTATCTCTTCCGCTGCGGCGGATCTGCAAAGGAACCTGGGCTTCAAATTCCATTTCGAAAACTACTTTGGTTTTTGCTGCAATGGGCCTGGTCAGATTTACTTCCAGTATCGTTTCATGGTATTTAAATGGCTGGGGCACCCCATTCATTTTTAAAGAGATTATTTTTTGATACCCAATCTCATCGGGTTTAAGATTTAATATCCGGTCCTTAACCCTGTTATCCCAATCAGGACGGTTACCTACAAGCACTTTACCCAACTCCCGGCTTCTTGCATCCATACTGCTGTTGGGTTGAAATGCATTAAAATATAAATGATAAAAGACTTTAGTTAAAGCAACCGGCGAGTTATTACTATACTCCAGTCTTTGTTTACCGGTGAACCTGTTGGTGGTTACATCCATATCAATATTCATGTTATACTTAACAGCCTGCTGCCAATACTGAGCGTAGGCAGTCTGTAGAAAGGAAAATGAACTAACAGATAGGGCAACAAAGAAAATGATGTATTTTTTCATGCAATAAAATTTATAGAGGGTAAATTTCGGTAAAATAGGCTTATGAAAAAGATAAAAATTATGAGTGGACAATGAAAGTTCATTCTTTGCCCGCCACCACGATTACGATCTCTCCCTTTACCGTTTTGGCATTAAAATGATCATGCACTTTCAGCAGCGTTCCCCTTGCATTTTCTTCAAATTTTTTGGTTAGCTCCCGGCTTACACAGCATAGCCTTGCGGGACCAAAATATTGGATGAATTCATTTAAAGTTTTTACCAGCCTCATGGGGCTTTCATAAAAAACCATGGTCCTTTCTTCTTCAGCCAGTTTTTTCATCATGGTCTGCCTACCCTTTTTCAGTGGAAGAAAACCTTCGAAACAAAAACTGTTGATAGGCAGCCCGCTGTTGACCAATGCCGGAACAAATGCAGTTGCCCCCGGTAAACATTCTACCTTAATATTATTTTTGATACACTCCCTCACCAGCAAAAAAGCAGGATCGCTGATGCCCGGCGTGCCTGCATCTGTGATTAAAGCCATGGTTTTGCCGGCAGCCAGCTGCTCTGTTAAATGTGCAAGCACTTTATGCTCGTTGTGCTGGTGATACGGCGTGATAGGCTTTTGCACCTGGTAATGATTTAAGAGCACGGAAGAAGTACGGGTATCTTCAGCAAGGATAAGGTCAACGGCCTTTAATATTTCAATTGCCCTGAATGTGATATCAGCAAGATTACCGATGGGAGAAGGGATGAGGTAGAGCACTATTGTAGATTTTAGATTGTAGATTTTAGATTTTAGATTGGTTGGCAGCTTTAAATATCTACAATCTACAATCTAAAATCTACAATATTTTTAACTCACAGTAATCTCATACACTTCCATCACCTGGTTTGCCAATAATTTCTTTGCGGCGTCTTCGGCACTGGCCAGGGCATCTTCTTTACTATCAGCTTCGATCTGCAGGTCAATATGTTTACCAATGCGAACATCAGTAACATTGTTCAAGCCTAAATTTTGGAGGCCACCCATTACTGCTTTTCCCTGTGGGTCTAAAAGATCTTTAAGTGGCATCACTTTTATCTGCACCGTAAATATCATGATTGGGTTTGTTTGAAAAGCAAAGATAAAATAATACCGATGTACCAGCAAAACAGTTAAAGCAACTTTCCTATCGGTATAATATCATCTAATATTTAAATATAGTCCTGCAGACTATTTATTAAATAAAGATGCTATTATGTAAACGATAAACACAATTGGTACAGCAAGCCACTGCAAAATTACTGCCGCAATAATGGCAACAACAAGTAGAATTATTTTAGGAATATTATTTTTTACGCTGTAGTCTTTAAATTTTAAGGCCATTAATGGCAATGTAGAAACCATTAACCAGCTGATTATAAAAATGACCGCATACAAAACCCATTTGTTGGTGAGCCAGACACTTACATCAACGAAACTGTTTCCAAAATGAAGAATCAATGGAAAAGATGCAATAAATAAGCCTGCAGCGGGTATGGGCACACCTTTAAACCCATAGGATTGTGAATTATCAATATTAAACCTGGCGAGGCGGTAAGCACCGGCACAGGCCACTATAAAAGCAGGCATTAACCAGGCTATTGATGTATCCAATCCATTTTCTTCCTTTATAAAACTGATGCGTAGCAGTTGATAAAGTATAACAGAAGGAGCTACTCCAAAGCTTACAACATCGCTTAATGAATCCAGTTGTTTGCCCATTTCAGAGGAAGCATTCATAAGCCGGGCAACAAAGCCATCTAAAAAATCTACCACTGCAGCAGCAAAAATAAAATATGCAGCAACAGCTAATTTTTCGGGAATATTATAATGTGAACTAAGGTCTTCTCCCACATAAATAGTGATCGTTTCTGTTTGTAATGCAAAAACAATTGCAATGCAGCCCAGAAAAAGATTAATGAGGGTAAAAAGGTTAGGGATCTGTTTGATCATTATTTCATTCTATTTTTTCATAAAGCCTTCGATCTCTTCCACTGTGATGGGAATATTCTTCATCAGGTCCTTATTGCCGTTACGGGTTATCCAGAAATTATTTTCGATGCGTACACCCATTTGTTCTTCTTCAATATAAATACCCGGCTCAATGGTAAATACCATACCTGCTTTTACAGGTTCTGTTCTGGTACCCAGGTCATGCACGTCAATACCCAGGTGATGAGAGATACCGTGATATAAATATTTGCGGTAAGCCCTGTTCTCGGGATCCTCATTCTTGATCTCGGATTTTCTAAGCAATCCAATCTTTTGAAAAACAACAGTGGCTTCATCACCTACCTTTTCGGTATAATCAATTATACTGATGCCTGGTTTTAAAATACTGGCTGCATACTGATGTAAATGTAGGCAGGCATTATAAACTGTTTTCTGCCTGCGGCCAAATTTACCGTTTACGGGTATGGTACGGGTAAGGTCGGCAGTGTAACCGCCATACTCAGCACCAAAATCCAGCAGAATCAATTCCCCATCTTTGCATTCCCTGCTGTTCTCAACATAATGAAGGGTTCTTGCCCGGTCGCCACTGGCAATGATGGAACCATAACCCGGGCCGGTTGCTCTTTGTGATAAAAAAGAATGATAGATCTCTGCCTCAATTTCATATTCCATAATGCCGGGCTTTATAATCTGCATCAACCTCCTGAAAGTAATATCCGTAATATCAATTGCTTTTTGCAGCACCTCAACTTCCGGAGCCGTTTTAATACCACGCAGGTCTTTTAATATTCGTGCACTGCGCCTGTAATTGTGCAGGGGAAAGCGTTGCTTCATTATTTCGGCATACCTGTAATCCCTTACCGGTACCCAGTTTGCCTTACGGTCATTCTCATTTGTATTTAGATAGATCGTATCTGCAAGATGTATCCATGGCTGCATTAAAGCTTCAGCCGTATCCAGCCATATAATTGTATTAATACCGGAAATACCTGTTGCTTCATTTGCCCTTAGCCTATGCCCATCCCATTTTTCTTTCAACTCATTGGGGCGTACCAATATCAGCACCTCCCTGTATTTTGGATCGGGGTTATCGGGGAAAAGTACCAGCATGGTATCTTCCTGCTCAATACCAGTGAGCCAATACAAGTCGGCATTTTGTTTGAACCGGTGAAGCTGGTCGCCGTTGGTGGGTAATTCATCATTACTGTTGAATATGGCAATGGAATTCTTTTCCATTCTTTCCATAAAACGCCTGCGGTTTTGTATGAATATTTCGGGGTTTAAGGGAAGGTATTTCATAATTTTCCTTTTTTATTATTGAGTATGCAATATACATTTTAATAGTGTTTTATTTCTTTACATTTAAGTAGTTACCGGAGAAACGAGCTCACTTAAGAACCATGGGAGCCTTTTACAAAATCCGGATGATTTTAAAAATTTGGATGAAATATTTAAAAAAATTTAATAAATAATAGAATTAATTAATAAATATGAATAATAACAGATTTATAGCTTATTCTTTTTAAATATACATTTGCTAACTTCTCTTTTTAAATACACAATCCATAACTTTGTGGCAACGATTGCGAAAACTTAAATTATTACTTGCTATGTCAGTTCAAACTACAATTGCCCCCCCATTAGCCGCATTGAAAAAACTTGGATTACAAACTGAAAACGTAAACTACCAGCTTAGCCCCGACCAATTAACAGATCAGGCCGTACAACGTGGTGATGGCGTTTTAAATGATACCGGCGCCCTGCTGATCAATACTGGTAAATTTACCGGCCGCAGCCCAAAAGATAAATTCACTGTAAAGGATGCTCTTACCGAAAACACGGTACACTGGAACGAATTTAATATTCCTTTTAAAGAGCAGCATTTTTTTCAGCTTAAAGAAAAAATGCTTGCGCACCTGGCCAATAAAGAGGTGTGGGTTCGTGATTGCTTTGCCTGCGCTGACGAGGCTTACAAACTTAAATTAAGGGTTATCAATGAGAATCCCTGGAGCAACCTTTTCTGCTACAATATGTTCATCCGCCCCGAAGATAAAGATCTTGAAAATTTTGAAGCAAACTGGCATATTATACAGGCACCCAGCTTTAAGGCAGATCCTGCAGTAGATGGAACACGTGCCGAGAATTTTGCAGTGATCAGCTTTACACATAAAACCATTTTGATCGGCGGTACCGGTTATACCGGCGAAATGAAAAAAGGCATTTTTACCATGCTCAATTTTGTTCTGCCAACCAAAGCCAATGTTTTAAGTATGCATTGCAGCGCCAATATGGGCGATGAAGGTGATACTGCAGTATTCTTTGGATTGAGTGGTACGGGTAAAACAACATTGAGTGCCGATCCTAACCGTAAACTGATAGGTGATGATGAGCATGGCTGGACAAGGAATAGTGTATTTAATTTTGAAGGTGGTTGTTATGCCAAGTGTATCGACCTTAGTGAAGAAAAAGAACCTGAGATCTACAATGCCATACGCCCGGGAGCCCTGGTGGAGAACGTGACCTTTATTGAAGGCACCAATAAAATAGATTTCAGCAGTAAAAAAATTACGGAGAATACCCGGGTAAGTTACCCGCTAACCTTTATCAGCAATGCTCTGGATCCATCAATTGGTAAAACGCCAAAGAATATTTTCTTTTTAACCTGTGATGCTTATGGGGTGCTGCCTCCCATCAGTAAATTAACTGCCGGACAGGCCATGTACCAATTCATCAGCGGCTATACTGCAAAGGTTGCAGGAACAGAAGCTGGAGTTACAGAACCTAAATCTACTTTCAGCGCCTGTTTTGGAGCGCCATTCTTACCATTACATCCGGCACAATATGCCGAGATGCTGGGTAATAAAATGAATGAGCATAATGTGAATGTGTGGATGATCAATACTGGCTGGAGCGGCGGGCCTTATGGAGTGGGTAGCCGTATGAAGCTTAGTTATACAAGAGCAATGATCACCGCTGCATTGGAAGGTAAACTGGACAATGCAATTTATGATGCTCATCCTGTTTTTGGAATGATGATGCCTACTGAATGCCCGGGTGTACCGGCTGAAATTTTAAACCCACGCAATACCTGGACTGATAAAGCTGCATACGACGTTATGGCTAAGAATCTTGCAGGGCAATTCAT
>JBKJMZ010000051.1:0-26591 GCA_046596255.1 Ferruginibacter sp.
GAATAATGCTAGGTTAATGCTAGGTTTTAACTTCATAAATCCTTGTTCCTTGTTCGATATTCATTATTCTTCCTGGCTGTTTCTATGCTTTTAACAAAGATTGAGATCAGTTGGTTATTTTCATTCAAAACAGGTAACAACGAATCTTCGGGATGCCATTTTCTTTTCCTGATTATTCTCAGGCAATTGTAGGTTTCTCTTAATTCCTTTGCAGATATTTTCATTTTATGAATAAAGTCATTTCTGGATTCTGCGCTTTGGGCTTCACCATAATTTAAAGCTGGGGCAGTTCCACTTCGCACTAATTGTCCTGCAATATGATTGGCAGCAAATGTCTTGGGGAGAACTTCGGAAATATCAATTATCATATCTGCAAAATTGATAAGCCTTTCATCCAGGTCATACTTTCGTTCCATAATGACAAGTTTGTATTAAAACTATACCTTCAAAAAATGGCATCAATGGTTATTTCCCTGGAAAAATCTGTCTTTTTACCCTTCATAATTCAACATTCCTTGTTCCTTGTTCAACATTCCCCAGCTCCTCCCAATACTCCGCCGCTCTCCTTGTATGTGGTACAACGATGGTGCCACCTACAATATTGGCAACGGCAAACACTTCATACATTTGCCCGGTTGTGATACCTAGCTCATGCGATTTACCCAGATGATATTTGATACAATCATCGCAGCGTAGAACCATGGAAGCTACAAGGCCAAGTAATTCTTTTGTCTTTACATCCAATTCACCTGCTGCATAGGTATTGGTATCCAGGTTCCATAATCTTTTTATAACCAGGTTCTCTTTACTGAGGATCACCTCGTTCATTTTGGTTCGGTAATCATTGAACTCTTTTACTAAGTTGCTCATAATATATTTATTGATTGAAGCACAAAGTTAAACCGGTAGCTAATATTAAACGTTATCAAGCCTGCTTGTCCCGATCATTTCGGGGCGCCTGTAGAAATTGGGTTAGTCTTCAGATATTACTTAGAAAAACCCTGGTTGGACTCGGCTTTGCGTAGCCGCTACTGCAGAGCAAGGCAGGCTCACCCTGACAGACCTTAGAAATTAAACCACTGACATTGTTATGCCTATCTGTATAATTTGCTGAAACTGTTATAAATTGGAAATTCATACCAACTGCATGAAAGAATTTTTTACAAAATATAAAAAAGAAGCTGCCCTTATCACCGGATTGGCTTTATGCCTCTTCTTATTTTTTGTTAACCCGCTTGCACTTGACTTAAAAGCAAGGTTGGTATTAGCTATTGCCGCTTTAATGATCAGTTGGTGGGTGCTTGATGCCATGCCCCTGCCTGTAGTTGCATTGATACCCATTGTGCTCTTTCCATTATTAAATGTTGGCAGCATAAAAGAAGTGACAAAATCCTATGCCGATTCCATCATCTTTTTATTCATGGGCGGATTCTTTATTGGCATTGCGATTGAAAAATGGAACCTGCACAAGCGCATTGCACTCGGCATTATTAATATTACCGGTACCAATGGCAACCGCATTATCTTAGGTTTTATTATTGCAACAGGCTTCTTAAGCATGTGGCTGAGCAATACGGCCACCACCATGATGATGTTCCCCATTGCCATGTCGGTCATCCATGTAATAACAACACACAATAAAGAAAGCACAGGAATTAAGAATTTTTCGCTGGTACTCATGCTCTGCATTGCCTATGCATCAAACTTTGCGATAGGTACCATTATCGGCACACCGCCCAATGTTGCTTATGCAGGTTATATCCAGGAAAAGTTCAACTATACTATCGGCTTTACCAATTGGATGATCGTGTTCACACCACTTACCATCATTTTACTTTTTATGCTGTACTGGGTAATGGTTAAACTTTTATTCCCCAATAAAATAAAACATAGCGTTGAAGGAAAGAGTTTTATCAAAACAGAACTGAAGGCGCTGGGTAAATTATCAGTACCAGAAAAAAGAGTGCTGGCTGTTTTTATTGGTACTGTTTTTTTATGGATATCCAGGGATATTATCAATAGTATACAAAAAACTGTTGTGCTGGATGATACCATCATCGCTATGATCGGTGCCATCAGCTTATTCATTATTCCATCAGGAAATAAAACTGCAGCAAGGGAAGAACGCCTGCTTGATTGGCCGGACACTTCCAAAATGGCATGGGGTATTTTATTGTTATTTGGTGGGGGCATTGCATTGGCAAAGGGCCTGGAAGATGCAAAGCTGATGGACCAACTGGGAACCTATATTGCGTCCTATGCAACAACCAATACTTTTTTAATGATCCTTATTGTTACTACTATCTCTGTTTTTTTAAGCGAGGTTATGAGTAACGTAGCACAGGTAATTGTGATGGCTCCGGTTATCACTTCTGTGGCTGTAGCGCTTAATATGGATCCCTTGCTGTTAGGTATCCCTATGACACTTGGCGCAAGTTGTGCCAGTATGCTACCCATGGGTACACCACCCAATGCCATTGTTTTTGCAAGTGGCTATATCAAAATAAAGGATATGATCAAGGCGGGATTCGTTCTCAATATCATCTGTATTATTTTAATTACTTTGTTCTGCTGGCTGCTGCAGCCGATGATCATGAGGCTGATGTAATAATTTTTGCCACGAATTGCACGAATGTCCACTAATGTTTTAATTCATGTAGATTAGTGAAATTCTTAGGGGCTTTATTATATCAATCTACGATGAATGTACAGCCGATAATCAGGCGACTGATGTAATTTTTTGACATGAACTTGCCTGTGTTAGGCCGGTTGCACGGATGTTTCCATATTGTATTTTATTCGTGTTAATTAGTGAAATTAGTGGCAACCTTATTTAAAGTGCGTTATTACAATGGATATTAAGCTAACCCGTAAGCCCTATTATCTTGTGGTTGCGGTAGGCATAATTTTCTTTACTTTTATCGTTAAAATAACTTCATGAACTTTTCTGTGCAGGTAATTAACCAGTTATTTGAAATGCAATATAAATTGAAGGAAATGGGCAAGGCCCATAATTTTGAAAGGAATTTCAACCGCCTTTTTGCCATTTTTGAGGAAGCAGGTTTTGTTGTGCAGGATCCTACTAATGAAATATATACCGATTCCAGAACAGACTGTGAAGCCAGTATAAGCGGAACGGTTTCTTCAAAAATGAGAATAATAAAAACCCTTAAGCCAGTTATTTATAAAAAAACAGATAGTACAGTTCAACTGGTTCAAAAAGCAATTGTGATCGTAGAAAAATAAAACCCAAGTGATGAGATCCGTAAATTTTGGCATTGACTTGGGAACCACCAATTCCCTGATCGCTAAATATGAAAATGGCAAAGTACAGGTATTTAAAAATCCTGTAGGGCAAAAAGAAACCCTTGCTTCTGTAGTAGCCTACCGCCCCGAAAGAGTATTGATCGGTGATAAGGCCCGCGAATACCTGATCAAGGATCCCGTAAATGTATTTGGCGGCTTCAAGCGAAAGATGGGTACTGATGAAAAGTATTATGTTGTAAATATTGATGAAAATATAACCCCCGTTGAACTTTCCGTCCTCATACTTAAAGAGCTTAAAAAATTTGTGCCGCCACCGGATCTGATTGAGGCGGCCGTAATTACAATCCCTGCATCTTTCGACAGCATGCAAAGCAATGCAACCCTTAAAGCAGGACAGGATGCAGGCTTTAAAGATGTGTTCCTGCTGCAGGAGCCTGTTGCCGCATGCCTCGCTTTTTTTAATGAAACAAACGCAAAGGAAGACCCTAATGGCCATTGGCTGGTATATGATTTTGGCGGCGGCACGTTTGATGTGGCATTGATAAAGGCTTCGGAAGAAGGACTAAAGATCGTTGACCATGAAGGGAATAATTTCCTGGGTGGACTTGATCTCGACTTTGCCATCATTGACAATATCATTATCCCTGCTATTGAGAAAACAACCGGAATTGAAAATTTTAACGAAGAACTGAAGGCAAAATATGGGAAATATGAACCCTTGTACCACCAGGTAATGTATTACGCCGAAGAAGCAAAAAAAGAACTTTCGCAGGTGCCCGAAACAGTTATTGAGTTCTCGGCTATACTGGATGGCAAGCCCTATGAATTTTATATCCCCATAACCCGGCAGGAGGTTAACAGGATATTTTCCCCGATCATAAACGATACTATTGTACTCCTCAATAAAGTGCTGTACAATAACCGGATGGTTTCGGCAGATATTAACCAGTTGATCCTCGTTGGAGGAAGCACTTATGTAACACAGGTGAGAGAACAGCTTTCTGCGCAAACCGGGATCATGCTGAATTATGCCATTGATCCCACTACGGCTGTGGCGATAGGTGCCGCTCATTATGCTGCCAATAAATACTATGAACCTTCAGCTGCTGATGCTGTTGTTGGTCCCGAAAGTGATCATCATGATATTGAGCAACTAGACCTGGAACTTCCACCGGGCGTTGATCTTAAACGTTCAGATGTTACTGTGGATATCAGCTATAACCGCTCATCAAGAGATAAGGAAGAGATCCTTCTCATAAACTGCAGCGGTGAATATGAAAGAAAACAGTACCGCATCACCAGGAAGGATGGAGGTTTTGACTCAGGCATCACTCCACTTAAATCTAAGAAGACAGAGTTCTTAACATTATTACCGGGCATAGCCAACCAGTTCACACTATATTTATATGATGAGAACGGTAACGAAATAACCGGGCTTACCCGGGATATCAACATAACACAGGGCATTTTTAACATTGAAGGGCAGCCGCTTCCGCATGATATATGCATTGAGGTAGATGACCTGGAAAATAAAACCACAAAACTCGAAGCGGTATTTGAACGGAATTCCCTGCTCCCGCAAAAAAGAACACTGTACAGGGAAATATCAAAGACCATAAAAAAAGGAAGCAAAGATAATATCATCATCAATATCATGGAAGGGGATAAAAATTCAAGGCCATCTTCCAACCTCACCATCGGCTGTATAGAAATTTCGGGCAAAGACCTGGAAACTGATCTTGTGAAGGGTTCTGATATCGAGATACAGATACATATCACAGATTCCCGGGTGTTAAATACGGCTGTGTTTTTGGTAATGACGCAACAGGAATTTAAAAATGTTTTTTCTGTTTCTGAAAAACAAATAAATATCAGCAGGCTGCGGGAACAGTTCGCGTTGCTGGAGAATGAACTTGTGAACACCGTAAGAGGATTTCAATATAATGAAGATGAGATCTGGGAATTAAAGGCATCTGCATTGCTGGAGGAACTGCAGTCGGTTAAAGAACGGCTGTTCAAATTAATGGATAAAGACAGGTCCGATGAAAAGTATGTGATCGCAGAAAAGATGAGCCGCATCTCCCGGGAATATGACAAGTTGGGAGGTAATGAACGGATCGCTATGCTGATAGAAGAATATTTCCATTTAAAGGACAGGCTGCAGCAGGTGATATCCACTGCTGATTTTGAAAAGGAAGAGCTCAGGAAAATGTTCCGGAAAATTGAACAGTCGGAGAGTTCTTTTATAAATTCCAGGAATGTATCTGTGGTGGAAGCCCGCATCCGCCAGCAGGAAGACCTGTACTGGAAAGCCCTTAGCAATACGACCAGTTTTTTGATCACCCGTTTTATTGAATACAAAAGCTGCACTGCCGATGACTTTAAGGATTACAGTGCTGCAAAGTCGATTATGAAAATGGCAGACCAGGCATTACAGAAAGAGAAGTTTCCAGAATTCAGGAGACATGTATTCAGCATTTCAGCTTTATTAAAACAGTATAACCCTAATATTAATATAGACTTTAAAGGCACAGGCATTGGCTGAGAAACAATATATATCCCCTATCCGGCTGTATAATGACCTTGGTATTGATCATACCGGTGAAATAGATATAACCCGGGTTAAAAAACAACTGGTTGTTGAATTCAGCCGGGCCAAAGATGGCTTTATTGAGCTTGACGGTTATACTTATAACCGCAACGATGTAATGGAGGAGATCGAAAGAACAGATTTCTTAACAAGGCTGCATTATCATCAACGACTTTGGGAATATCCGTTCCTGCTTTCCATGCTCGAGGACAATGAGGCCAATTTTCCGGAAGTAAAAGTTGCGCTGGATAATTTTCAAAATGATCCGGAGTTTGATGAATTCTTCTCGCCGTATTTTGCTGCACCTTTCAATAATGTTTCCAGAACATGTATCAATAATATAAATCTTCTGGATGCCGGGGAATGGCTGCGCTTTGAATCTTTTTTGCTCCCGGCAGACAGGGAAACCGCTTTTATGGCAATACGCATCTTTTTAGATGACAGCATAAAATTGTTCAAAAATATCAGTGTTGCAAATTATGATAGTTTCAGGCCAAAGATCAGGACCTGGATAATGTATGGCTGGCATAATCTTGTAAACAACCTGCCTCATGAATATTATCATTACAAAGAAGAGATAGCAGTGAACCTGGTGAACGTGACGGTAACATTGGAAAAACATTATAAACAGGATAGCAGGGATATAAGTCACGGCCTTATTCAGTTAACTTCCGTTTCACCGGAGTTACGGGGCATTATAGTGAATAATGATAGCGTGTATAATGGAGTTCCTGCTTCTTCATCTTCATCGTCTTCCGGGTCTTCTTTTAATTACTGGTGGTTAGTATGGGCGGTATTTATTTTTGCACGCATGGCAAGCGGTGGCTGTTAACTAAACCCAACCTCATGGCTTTTTTGCCACAAACCTGCCTGCTCGCCTTCGCATAGCTTCTGCGGAGCAAGGCCGGTAGGCTGGTTCAAGGAAATAGCGGTATGCTGTCCCCGGCCTACTGCTAAACTTGAGCATTGAATATTGAACATTTAATAAAACTTTTAATAAAAGGCCTCAAATAAAGACTCAATATTCAATGTTCAACTATCAATGTTCAAGGAAGCAGCAGTATGCTGTACCTGCCTTACTGATAAACTTGAGAATTGAACATTGAGCATTGAATATTGAACATTTAATAAAACTTTTAAGAAAAGACCTCAAATAAAGACTCAATAATCAATGTTCAACTATCAATGTTCAAGGAACCAGCAGTATGCTGTACCTGCCTTACTGCTAAACTTGAGAATTGAACATTGAGCATTGAATATTGAACATTTGATAAAACTTTTAAGAAAAGACCTCAATAAAGACTCAATATTCAATGTTCAATTCCCAATATTCAAGGTGGGAGACTGATAACAAAAACTACTTTTCAGTTCCCTGATCAGCATTTTTTTTGGCTGTTGAAATACTTTTTCCAATAATAGCGATCAGTTCTTCTGTTTCTTTATAAACCCCGGTCAATTTGGAGACAGGTTTGATCAATTCTTTTTTCAGGATTACTTTTAGAGCAGTTCTACATTCCTTCATTTCTTTTAAAACAACTTGGATCTTATGTATAAAATCTTTAGGCGATTCAGCTGCCTGTGCTTCTCCATAATTAAATGTAGGAGAATGGCAGGACCTGATCAATTGGCCTGCGATATAATTCCCGGCTCTTGTATTGGGCAGTGCTTCAACAACATCTATCATCCGGCATGTATAGTTAACGAGCCGGTCCTCTAAGTCGTATTTCTTTTGCATTCGGAGATTTTGGAACAAATCTAAAATTACAATGGTGCTATTTTTAGTTTTTATTCCCTCAAAACTATGAGGTTTATCCCTTGAGTATTGAGCTTTGAACATTGAATATTGAACATTTAAGAAATTTTTAATACGACAGCTCAATTAAAGACTCAATAATCAATGCTCTACTATCAATGACTGCCTACCAGCAGGCATATTCGTGGCTGCCTTTTTTTGACGTTTTACTTTTTATACTCCGTATTTGTGGTAGAACTTTCCAAAAAATCCTTAATCCCCTGCACTATCTTATCGGCTATCTGCTGCTGGAATACTTCATCCAGTATTTTCGCTTCTTCTTCAGGGCTGCTTAGGAATAATGTTTCCACCAATGCATTGGGATATTCTGTAGGACTGTTAAGCATGAAATTAAAACTGCCATTATTCCCCTGGTCTTTCAACCCCAGTTCAAGCATACGCTTGTGAATGGCATTGCTTAAACCTTTAAAGCCGATATGCCGGTAAAAACTACTGGTGCCTGTAACCCTAATGGGATCTGAAGAAGAATTTAAATGAATGCTGATGAGGAGGTCCGGCATACTGTCGCGGTAAAATAAAATGCGGTCCTTGTTCTCAACAAATTTCTCTGTGGTTCGGGTCATTATAACCTTTGCACCTTGCTGTTCCAAAGCTTTTTGAAGTTTTAAAGAAATATCAAGCGTTATCATTTTTTCTGATGAGCCTGTTGGCCCGCCGGCACCGGTATTACTGCCGCCGTGCCCGGCATCAACTGCAATGGTCAAAGTATTCAGAGATAACCTGCCGGCCGGCAAGGCAGGTTTTTCTGGCTGTCTTTTTATTTTTATAACCAATGCATTGCCTTTGTAGTAAATACTATACCCCCAATGCTGGGCATGTTTTAATTCGATGGTGATCCTGAACACTTCGTCTTCTACCTGCTCATAAAAAACATTTTTTATTTCTTTCGTATTCTCAAGTTGTGCGATCCAATTGGTATTGTTGGTGGCGCCAAAAACATCAACAATGATTTTAGCAGGATCAACCTGTTGAAAACTCTGGTAAGGCAATCTTGCAGATAAACCAAGCTGCACATAGTCAAATATGTTGTCTCCGTAAACGGTCCACCTGTCGGTAAGCGATTCAGGTGTAAATGTTCCGCTGGGTAAAAAATCCACCAGGTCATCAGGAATATAAGCCGTGCGGTATTTTGACAACCGTACTTTATAATTGCTGGCAACCTTACCAACAACTTTTAATTGTACGTTTGAATCTAAATAACCAATTTTTGCACCGCCAAGCCTGTCATCCCCAAGCCCAAATAATAAATGTGCAAGCCTGCCCTTTGTTATAGCAACATTGGGCGCCAGCGGACCAAACATACTTAGCCAGTAACGGCTTTGTTTCGTCAGGCTTCTTCCGTTCATATCAGTTATTGTTACCGGTATCTTGCTAACAAAAAAACTATCCCTTTCTTTTACAATATATTCACCCTGGTAAATACCGGGCATTTTATTATTGGTCATTTCGTACAGAGGAATAGTACCATTTGCAAATACCGTACTTCCGGGCAATGCCTTTACTTTTATTTTTATCCTGTCGCCTGGCATTACAAATAAATTGCCTTCAGGAAATGTTTCTATGAAAACAATATCTAAATTCTTAACTGTATCAGGTGCTGCAGGCAGTGTATAAGTATAAGATAATTTTTTGCCTGCCGACTTATCGGGTGCTGCAAAAGCCACGAGGTTGAATACCGTATCGCCCGGAGTTAATTTCAGTTCATAGGCAAACCCACCGGTAGGATATACATTTACGGGCTGGCCGTTTATATTCAGGTTACAGGATTTGCAGGTGCTACCAATAATGAACTGGCGTGCTGTATTAGTTTTGATCTCAGCCTTACCCGGCTCAACCAGTTTTATAAAGGGTTTATCCTGTGCACTTAGTTTAAGGGCAAAAAAGAGTATAACTATTACTAATATCGTTTTCATGTAGCTCTAAATTACGTGATCGTAGTAAAACTATATGTTTATAAATGTAGAAACCGGGCTAACCTCTTAACAAACCTCCTGTAAATATTCCTATACTTACTTATGATGAGGGTAAAATGAGTACTGATAAGATAGGGCTCACCAGTAAAGCAAAAATGGATGAGGGTAAGCGGGTATGTGATGATCATGGAATATTTCAAGAAATAGAAAAGGCTTGAAATGCGTTTGAAAAACAGAACTAGTATTAATTAATTTTACCGCCCGCAGAGCCCTGTGTGCAGAAACGCCGGGGAATTTTCTCCGCGTATTAGTAGCTCTGCGGTTTTTTCCCTCCGCGTCTCTCCGCCTCTACGGTATTTTTATTTCCCCGTATATTCTTCACCTCATAATTTAAAATTTTACCATTTGTACGTTTTGATTTTTAAAAGTTATTTTTGGCAAAATTAATAGCTGATCAAACATGTTGCAACCACACGACCTTGGCCTGCCTCCTTTTTTTACTCATGTATTCAATAATGCTGTCCAAAATAATATTCTTTTAATTGATACAAAAGGTAAGATACTGGCCATTAACCCAACATTTACCAGTTGCTTTGGCTACCAGCCCAACGAGATTGTTGGAAAGGATATGTCGATATTATTTACGCCCGAAGACCGGGAGAAAGGACTTCCTGAAAAGGAAGTTCGCTCAGTATTAAAAACCGGGCAGGGATCAGATAATAATTACCTGGTATCATCAGATAATCGTAAGATATGGGTCTCTGGTGAATCTGTCCTGGCTAAAAAAGATGATGGCGGCTCGATCATCATCAAGATCATACAAAACATACATGTACAAAAAGAATCAGAACTGGAACTCAAGAGGATCAATCTTTTTAATGAAGATATACTTGGCAGCATCAGTAATGTGGTTATGGTTTTGAATGAAAAGATGGAACTGGTAAAAACAAATACAGCTTTTACAGCCGTTTTTGATCCTGCTGTTAACAATCCCGGCGACCTGAATTTTAAAGCGCTTATCAATCCGCATGATAAGGACAATATACTTATCGATAACATAGTCAGTGCTTTTTCAAATGCAAAAGGATTTTCAAATATTGTGGTTGAAGTATCCGTTTCTCACACAGAGAAAAAGATGTTTGATGCCAGTGGAACCCTGATGGTTTCTGCAACAGGCATAAAGAACATACTGCTTATTTTACATGATATCACTTTACACAAACAACTGCAGCGTGAAAGAGAGGATATTATCGGGTTTGTAGCGCATGAACTCAGGAACCCCCTGTCGAATATGGGTCTGTGTAATGAGTTGCTCAACATGCAGCTTACACAAAAAAAATATGACGAGATGCCTGAAATGATCCAGCGCAGCAAGAGCAATTTGCAGCGGCTGAATAAAATGATTGCAGAATTATACAACTCAACCAAAATAAGCTCCGGCAATATTAACCTGGAAAAAGCGCCTTATCATTTTAGGGAAATGATACAGGAAGCGGTTAAAACAATAAATATTTTACAGCCGTATTACAATATCATTGTTGAGGGCGATGGAGATTTTACGGTGGAAGGCGACTTTTACCGCATGATGGATGTGGTTACCAATTACCTGAGTAATGGCATTAAATATGCGGATGGCAGCACTGATGTTGTACTCACCATTTCACGGGATGAAGCTACCGCAACGGTTTCAGTAAAAGATAAGGGGTTGGGTATTCCTGAGGCACAACTTCCTTATATATTTGAACGGTTCTTTCGTGCAGAAAAAACCAAAGACCTGGAAGGGTTGGGCCTTGGGCTCTACCTTTGCCAGCGCATAATACATGCACATTACGGTAAAGTATGGGCCGAAAGTGAGGAAGGTAAAGGCTCTACCTTTTATTTTTCAGTTCCCCTTAAGTAATTCATACTGTCCCGATCACCTGGTCTTCCTTTTGTGGCACAGCTGTTGTTTATTAATATACAAAGCCGTACCATGAAAAAGATATTGGTAATTAATAACGACATGGATTCGATGGGCCTTTTAAAGTTATGGCTCGAATCTAAAACCTACGAGGTACAAATAACAGGCAGCCGCCGGGACGTGCCCCGGCTCATGAGTGAGTTTAAACCGGGCATCGTTATGGCAGATGTTATGCAGGACAAAGTTGTACAGGATCTTAAAGAAAATGAAAGAACGAGGGATATACCTATTTTGCTCATGTCGGGTTACTCAAAGAAGCAAAATGATCTGCATCTTAAAGTAGATGATATCATAGAAAAACCCTTCAATTTGCCATTACTTGAGGTTAAGTTAAAAAAACTTTTAAAAGCCGGTTAATTAATAGTATCATCCATGAATACTTTTGAATTTTCCAGGATACGAAGTTACGAAGTATAATAAACGTGTTTTTTCTTAGGTGCATACAGTCTCTATTCTTCCTCCACGCTTTTGGGCCTTCGTGGTTCCATTCTTGCTCAGCGTTCTCTGCGTGAAATATTTCACATCACCATCATCCACTTCCCATCTTCATTATGTATATAAGATATTCCATTACTCATATGGTGGATACTGCGCCCATGCTTAACACTATGCTCACTACTTTTCTCATACACCCTTATGCCGTTATTTTGCCAGGTAAGATAATTGATCAATGCATTCATGGTAGGCTGTATATCATGCAGCCATTGCTCTTCTTCTTCTTTTACAAATGCCTGGCTCATTGTCTAAGTTTAAAAGTTAATTGGTTAATTAGTAGGACCTTAATTTTTTGTTTTCTTTTCAACTTGCAGCATGATACTGCCTTACACAAATAAACCAATTAACTAATTAACCAATTAACCACTCTGGTACGGTCTTTGTTTTTTATTATTTACAGAGATTCATAAACTTACAATACAGTAAACTTTGTGCTTTTCTACAAAGCTGAAGGAACCGGGCCCGACACGAGGTCGGCACGACCTTCAGCTTTTTTTATTTTATAAAACCTCATAACTTAATAGCTCCCGACTCCCAACTCCCGACTCACCACTCCCAACTTCCTCACGCCTCACAAACTTCAGGCACCGCTTTTAAATGCGCCAATAAACTATCCATTGTTTCATTCACGTAAAACACCTGTACCTCCATCAGCTGATCTTTTGGGGTCAATAAAGTTTTTTCTAGCACGGTTTCATCTTTGAATACAACAGCCACATGCGCAAACAGGTGATCAACGCCCATATCGGGAACGGGTGCCGCATAACCGGTAATGCCAATGCCCCAATCTGTGCCGAATATCTTTCTTACACCATGTGCCATATCCTGGGCAACCTGGGGCAATACACAATTGCATCGCAGTGCATGTGTTTCATCTACTTCCAGCAAGCGCCATTTCTGTAATAAGTTATAAGCCGTTGCCCCGCCTTCAAAAAAACTGCTTGCTTCTTCTGTATTCGCAAAAGCCAGTTGCATGAGGCCCGCAGTTACACTTTCCGCTACCGCCAATGTTTGTTGATCCTTTATCAACAGGTTAGCTACTTCCTGCACATTTTCTTTGTTGAACATATTGGGGATTTTTACTCAATAACGGAAAACAAAAAACCATGCCAGCCTAAAACCGGTCACCTGCTTGTGTTTGCGTTCATCATATTTTTAAGATTTTAAACAATACGGCACAAAAAGTGTTATAGGGACAGCACAATAGTCATATTTTAAAACAAAAAAACTACAAGTTATGAAAAGCATTATTTTGATGGTATGCTGTGTCGTCACATTATCGGCAACAGCACAGGAAAAACCCGCTAAAGCGAACCCATGGGGAAAAATGAAGAACTATAAACCGATCATGACCAAAAGTATCGGTGTTAGTTTCCAGGATTTCAATGGCCTCAACAGCCGCATAGCAGGATTCCCGCAGTACGAACAATTAAAGGGTCATATGTACACGATCTCCCTTGGTTCTATGCACAATATGAAGAATTTCATTACCCAGTTCAACATTAATGGAGGCAGCAGTCTCAGCGGTGATCCCGATGAAAAGAGCAGCGCTATACGCATGATGGGTTTGAGTTTCGACCTGGGATATGATGTGATTCCCACAGAAAGGGTAATGGTTTACCCAATGGTGGGACTTGGCGTAGAAAAATACAGTGCCTTATTTTACAAGGATGTTAATTCCGTGAACTTTAATGATGTGATTAATTTTCCAACAACTCAGAATAATATCCGCAGTTTGAAGTTCAAAAATACATTCATGAACTACCGCTTGGGTCTTGGTATTGGATTTAAAGCACCCGATGGCAACCACAGTATAGGCCTGCAAGGAATGTATATAGGCAGCTTTAAAGATAATAAAGCCTGGCGCAGTGCCGAAGAGCAGTCATTGACCGGTGCACCTATTGATGATCTGCAGCGTATTTCGGTTTCGTTGGTGATTACGGGGAGTATGATGGGGATGCATAAGTAAGTAATTACAAACCTATAAGGTTTCGCAAACCTTATAGGTTTTTTTATATTGATGATCTGCAGCGTATTTCAGTTTCGTTGGTAATTACGGGGAGTATGATGGGGATGCATAAGTAAACCTATCAGGTTTGCAGCCTGTATTTTGTGTATGGCAAAAACCTTATAGCGTTTTTTAAAATATTCATTAAAAAAGGTATGGCGATGGTCATACCTTTTTAAATTTTGTTGTATATGGCAGATGTACATACAACTAGCCCGGTCTATTTTAGTTTCACTTTTTTGATAGAAAGATACTAACTTGGATTTTAGTTTCTATTTAAGAGAACATGCAAACTATCTTTTCATGTTGTGGGTTATAATAATAAGGGTATGTCAATAGGCAAAATAATAAAGCAACCGCAAGTTTTTCAGGCTTTTATCCCGGAAAAATTTCCATCGGATAAGCTTTTAAATTTCTCTCCCGATATTTTAACCAAAGCTGCACAGGCCGAAAGGCTTGTAGGCAAACTTGATGGAATTACGCATAACCTGCCTGATGCGGACTTTTTTTTAAGTATGTATGTGGTAAAAGATGCCACTTATTCTGCACAGATCGAAGGTACAAGAGCAACTATAATTGATGCACTGGAAATGGATGCCGGCATTAATATAAAAGATACCGATGCCCAGGATATTCTTCATTATATAAAAGCGTTAAACTATGGTATCAACAGGTTGAAAGAGTTTCCTTTTTCATTAAGGTTTATCAGGGAAATTCATAAAGAACTGATGACAGATGCCCGGTCTACCCAGTTTGCTGATCCCGGAGAATTCCGCCGTTCGCAAAACTGGATCGGGGGAACAAAGCCGGATAATGCTGCTTTTGTGCCACCACCAGTACCCGAAATGAATGCTGCACTTACCGACCTCGAGGCGTTTATTCAAAATGATGCCATAATGCCCATACTTCATGCAGGATTGCTGCATGCACAGTTTGAAACCCTGCATCCGTTCCTGGATGGTAATGGACGTACCGGGAGGCTGATGATCACACTGTTTTTAAACCAGCGTGCCATCCTGGAAAAGCCGGTATTATTTCTTTCATCCTGTTTTAAAAAACACCGGCAGTTATATTATAACGGGTTGCAGTCTTATCATCAAAATAAGGTAAATGACTGGCTGCATTTTTTCCTGGATTGTATTATTGAAACAGCACATGAAAGTATAGACACTTCAAAAAAAATTACAAAACTTCGGGAAGAAGATATGCATAATATACAGGCGCTGGGGAAAAGAGAAGCAGGCAGTGGTGTACAATTTTTACAGCAGCTTTTTAAAACGCCGGTAGTAAATATTAATACGGTTATGAAAGCCACAGGTTTTACAAGAGCCGGTGCCGCTAAATTAATTACCCGTTTTGCAGAGCTGAATATTCTACAGCTCAAAGATGAATCAGTGAAATACGGAAAGACCTATATATACAGGAACTACATCAGCATTTTTAATACGCAATAGCAGGCTCCTGTCCATCTTCAAAAGGAGAAGGATATTACATTTGTATTATAATATGACTGACGTACTTACATCTCAGCATCGCGGCTATAATATGCAGCAGATCCGCAGCAAAAACACGAAACCGGAAATGATGGTGCGTAAATTTTATTGAATCTTATCGTGCTTCTGCAAGTTATGTCTTGCACAAAGAAGTTGAATATTGTCAGATTTTAATGAAGTGCCTCCTTTAGAATATGGAAGGATGTGATCGAAATGCAAATTGTCTTTACTTCCACATGTAACACATTGCCCTTTATCTCTTTTCCATACATCTAATTTAATTGATGTTGGTATTAGTCGATTATGATCTAGATCCTTTAATTTAACTATCCTTGTTTCTTGTTGGTCAATAGTTTTATCTGTGACTAATAATTTAAATTTAAATACATTTCGATTTCCAGATTTTTCAATCCATGAATCTATTAATTTAAAAACTCCATTAAATACCCAAATGCCATCTTTTATTTTCTCATATACTTTTACTAATTCGGGTGGTGTTAATCCTTTTTTATAATCTTCAGCAGCTTTATAAAATTTCCCATTCTCTGTAATAGTTCCCTTAATAGAATTAAATTGTTGATCTACTGTTTTAGGGCTAATGTTAACATTTTTGGGTACATCATGCCCTTCATAAATTAGAACTTTCCCATTATCTTTAACAGCATCTGAATAAGGAGCTCCGGCTCTCAATGACATAAGAATAACAGAAGAGCTCCCCTTCAATCTAAAATTCATTCCTCTTTGAAGCATCACGCCTCCTTCTTCCAAACACATTTGAACATGAGAAATTATATCTCCAGGGAATATATGTATACTCATTTCTTAAATTCTTTGGAAGTAAAGAATTCAGTGAATGATACTTCTAAAGCTGCAATAATTCTCTCGAGTATTTCTACTGAAACATTTCTTCTCCCATTTTCAACATCCGTCACATAAGTTCTGTCTACCTCAGCTTTTAAAGCAAGTGCTTCTTGAGAAAGCCCAATTTCTTTCCTCAACACTTTAATTCGTTGGCCAACTTTTAGCTTAATATCCATGAATGTAATATCAATCAATGTGGCTTATAATACAACGGACTTTAAGTGTCATCGGTTAGCTTTGTAAAAAACATTCTTGGATCAAAAAAATAAATTCGCTTGAAGAATTAAAGCAATAAGCCACCTATAATGAAAAAAGTGTAGCAGAGTTTTTTATCATGCTAAACGGTGGTTTTAGAAGTAGTAAAAGGGTTACTTATTTTCGAGATACAGATACTTACGATGTTCTAAATGAGATTGAATGACTCTTTTGAAGAAGACTTAACTGAAGAACAATTACGCAATGAAACTCACATTATTTTAGCTATTGAGAGAGGAGCTTTCTTTAAATATGATGTTTAAGACAATAACAATCTTATAAGGTAAAAAGCACCTGCAGATAAAAGGTAGGGCAGCCTATTCAGATATGGATAAAGTAAATCCTACTGTCTAAAAACACAGACTTGACCTGGAAAAAACCTTTGCCCCCAAAATGGAGGTTACCGGTAAAGGTTCCGCTAAGGCCCCCAAGCCTATATTTTATACCCGCCATGCAAAACCATATACCCCTTTTTTATGTTTACTTTTGAAAAAGCACCTAACATATAACGCCATGCCATTTACCAAACTCCTCATCAGTTATGTACTTACAGCACTGGTTTTTTTTGCCATTGATATGCTGTGGCTGGGCCTTATTGCCAAAAGCCTGTACCGCAAATACCTGGGCGGTTTTTTAAGCGATACCGTAAACTGGAAAGCCGCCATCATCTTTTACCTCCTCTTTATTGTGGGCATTTTTATATTTGCCATTATGCCCGCTTTTGAAAAGAACAGTTTGGGCAAAGCCGTTTTACTGGGTGCGCTCTTTGGTTTTTTTACCTACGCCACTTACGACCTAACCAACCTGGCCACGCTAAAAAACTGGCCGCTTACAATTGTGTTTATTGATATGGCCTGGGGCGCTTTACTTACGGCACTGGTAAGCACAGCCGGTTTTTTTATAGTTAAATGGATAGCCTGATGTGGAGCATTTTTATACAGGCAGCAATTATCCTATTAATTTACGCCACTGTATGGTATGGCATTGCACTGCTTGCCAAAAGAAACGATGTGGCCGATATTGCCTGGGGGCCGGGTTATGTGCTTATCTGTATTTTTCTTTTTTTTACACAGCCGCTTTCATCAACCGCCCTGCTGTTGTATGCACTGGTTACCTGCTGGGGTGTTAGGCTGGCCGCACATATTTACAACCGCAATAAAAATAAAAAAGAAGATTTCAGGTACCTCCAGTGGCGGGAGGAATGGGGCAGCAGTTTTTACTGGCGAAGTTACCTGCAGGTTTTTCTGCTGCAGGGATTCATCCTGCTCATCATTGTATCGCCGGTAATATTTGCAGCGGTAAAAAATTCAACTAAATGGAATGTATTTACCGTTATTGGTTTATGCTGCTGGCTCACCGGATTTTATTTTCAGGCCGTGGCCGATTACCAGTTAGCTGTTTTTATCAAACAAAAAAAATCATCAAATGAAATCATGCAGACAGGCCTGTGGAAATACAGCCGCCATCCAAATTACTTTGGTGAGCTGATGATATGGTGGGGCATTTTTATCATCATCAGTCCCATGCCGGGCAGTATCTTTTTTATCATCAGTCCGCTGGCAATTAGTTTTTTATTGCTGTTTGTTTCGGGTATTCCCCTGCTCGAAAAAAAGTACAACGGTAATACCCTTTACAAGGCTTATCAAAAACGCACCAGTGCCTTAGTGCCCTGGCCTCCCAAAAAAAGCTGAGTGGTTTTTTCTTATCGCAAAACGGGTAACATCATCGGCGAAAGCCTGTCGGCCCAGCGCCTGTATTCTTTACCCGATGGATGAAGTCCGTCTGCGGCCAGCCGGCTAAGATCGTTTTTTGCTTCCCGGGTATATGGAGTAATATCCAGGTAGGCAACAGTATAGGCATCTGTTACATTTTTATTTATAGCATTAAACCAGTCTATTTCCATACGGATACGGGCTGTATCGCTGCCCATGGCAAATGGGGTTACACTGTAATCAGGTATGCTTAGTACAAATACATTGTCCTTTTTACCGTTGGCTAGTTGTATGGCTTTGTTCAACAGGGCAGTAAACCGCTGGCGGTAACCCGTGGTATCGTGGGTTTGGTACTGGTCGTTAACACCAAAGAGCAGGCTAACCACATCATAGGTTGGTGGGTTCTGTGCCTGTATGGCATTACTCAGGTTGGTGGTTGTCCACCCGGTAGTGGCAATATAGTCAGGCGTGCTCATGTTAATGCCGCTTTGCTGCAGCAGGTTAGCTGTTTGTGCCGGAAAACGTTGTGCTTCACCAACCCCTTGTCCAATGGTATAGGAATCGCCCAGCGCCAGCCATTTTTTAACCGGGCCGTTGTTTACTGTTGATCCGTTATAACCGCTATCGGTTGCTTTTTGCTTACTGCAGGCTAACAGGCTGCCGCAAAAAAATAAGTAGAGTATTAATTTCATACAGAGATAAACGTATTTCAGGGCGTTATTGGTTTATTAAAAAGATCGCTGCCCGGGAATAATGGCTTACCCTGCATACACTCTCATCTACAATTAACAACAGTATTTACAGAGCTGCCTCATTCGCTTTGAAGAACCCTTATCCCCACCCAATCCACATTCTCCCTGCCACCCAATTCCATAACACAAGCTTCACAATTTGTTTACGTTATAGTGTGAGCTTGGGTGCCTAAAAAGCTGTAAAGCCCCGCCCGGCGCACCACTGAAAAACTGGCACGCTTTTTCTTACGTAAATATTAAAACATACAATTATGGAAAAGCGTATAACAGTTACAGAAGAAAAAACCAACGTAAACCTGGAGGCCGATAAAGGCACCCGCATTACCAACCAGGTAGAAAATAACCTTCATGCAACAAAGGCTTTAAATGATGACGAGGATATTGATGATGCAGATGCCATTGATGATATGGATGATGAACTGGAAGATGATGAGAACACCGTTGTAGAAGAAAAAGAAGTAGTGATTGAAGAGGATATTGATGAAGAGGACCTGGATGATGATACTGATGACGATGACGACGAGGATGCCTAAGCATTTGGGCAATTTATTACAGATGGAAATTTGAGCACCTAAATCATATATAAAGATGCAACACAAAACCATTCTTTCGCTGACGATTGACCTGCTGGCCAATAACGCTTTCAGCCACTTAAAGGACGAGGAGATCTCTGCCATGCACCACCTGATCCTTAAGCTGCAGGAGCCGCTCAGCCGCATACAGGAGAAGCTTTTACTCAGTTTCTGGAACCATGCCTGCACAGTTAACCTGCCGCCACACCTGCTGCATTGTTGCAATACTTTGCTACAGCATTATGGTAGGCCACCACTGGAATTGCAGGAAGTGGAATTTGAATTGTATTGCTAAGCCAGTCAGAGTCACTTTACAAAAATGTGTTGTCAACGCATGTAGGTAGTGCTTTCTCAACTTTAAAACAATAGAACATGGATCCAAAAATTGTAAATACCGAAGAAGATACCCTTAACCCCATGGCTAACGTACGTAATTACGGCGCCGGGGAAGAGGATGGAAAAATAAAGGACATGGAAGATCAACTGGACCGGGAAGAAACCAATGATCGGGCTGACGATACTTTTGATGAGCCGGAAATAAAAGACGATGAAAGACTACCAGATGAAATAGCCGATCCTGCAGAAGATGACAGTGAAGGTGAAATGCCTTAAAAAAATTCCCGTCCCGCCTAATGCGGGACGGGAATTTTTTTCTACAACGGATATACAGATCAAGAATTCTTACCCCCAGACTTACACACATAAAAAAAGGATGATCGTACTCCGATCATCCTTTTTCTTCATGCCTGTTAATAAACTTACGGGTTTATTTAACACATCCCCTTCGCCACGATTTATGTTGAGTTATTGATGCAATGCTCTTCGTATTTCGTTGCTGTTGTTTTATATAAAACCAAAACTGTGCCAGAAGAAAATAAAGAATTAAAAATTGAAAATTAAGAATGGGACATCATCCAGAACTGGCAGTTCTGATACCTAAATTATGGATAAGTTACAAGGCGGCTCATAAAAAAAGCCGCCTGTAAAAGCGGCTATATAACTTGAGAATTTTTAATTTTTAATTCTTAATTACCACGGATATTTACCTTCAGCAATTAATTTATCTGCTATCCTTCGGCGGGCATCCTTACTGTTAAAGGGTTCTGTCTTGGTAAAGCGCTTTAAGCCCAGCAACATCATGCGTTGCTCATCTCCGCCTGCAAAAGCATTGATGGCTTCTTTACCTGCCTTGTTCACTTTATCCACGGCATCATTGAGGTAACAACGCATCATATCCACCTGCAAAGTTGTAGAAGCTTCTCCCTGTTTGTCCACCATTTTAATCACCCTGAGTAAAGTGCTCTCCGCCTCAAAGGTCTCTATTGCCATATCGGCAATATTCATCAGGATCTCCTGCTCGTCCTGTATTTTCATCATCAGTTTTTGTACGGCTGCACCAGCTACCATTAAGATGCACTTCTTCATATTTAAAATGGTCTTGCGCTCTTTTGCAAATGCGCTTTCATCATCATTACCAAATTCCGGTATGCTCATCAGCTCTTTACTAACGGCCATGGCAGGGCCCATCAGGTCGAGCTTTCCTTTCATGGCTCTTTTCAGGATCATGTCTACGGTAAGCAGGCGGTTGATCTCGTTCGTTCCCTCGTAAATGCGGTTGATGCGGCTGTCGCGATAGCCACGGCTGGCAGCATACTCGTCGCTGAAGCCGTTTCCGCCATGCACCTGTACACCTTCATCCACAACATAGTCCAACACTTCGCTGCCATGCACTTTTAAAATGGCGCACTCAACTGCATATTCTTCGGCGGCCCCCAGCAAGGCTTCTGCAAAAGTTTTACCGCCAGCTTCAAGCTCGGTCTCCTTATCATCTACCCATTTGCTGGTACGGTATAAAGCACTCTCGCTGGCAAAAATGCGGACGGCCATCTCTGCAAGCTTGTATTTAATAGCGCCAAAGTTGGCGATGGCAGTTTTGAACTGCTCTCTTGTTTTTGCATACTTAATGGTATCGGTCAGCGACATCTTACTGCCACCAATGGCCGCAGCACATAATTTTAACCGGCCGATATTTAAAATATTAAAAGCGATGATATGGCCCTTGCCTATCTCACCCAGTAAATTCTCAACAGGTACTTTACAATCCTGGAAATACAATTGCACAGTTGAGGATCCCTTGATGCCCATCTTGTGTTCTTCGGGTCCCTGGGTAAATCCTTCCATGCCCCGCTCTACAATAAAGGTGGAGAATTTATCACCGTCAATTTTGGCGAACACGGTATATACATCTGCAAACCCGCCGTTTGTTATCCAGCATTTTTGCCCGTTCATTATATAATGCTTGCCATCAGCGCTGAGCACAGCAGATGTTTTAGCGCCCAGTGCATCGCTGCCACTGTTGGGCTCGGTCAACCCGTAAGCCCCCTTCCACTCGCCGCTCGAAAGTTTTGGAATGTACTTTTGTTTTTGTGCTTCGGTACCAAAATATAAAATGGGTAAAGTACCGATGCCGGTATGTGCAGCTATCGCTACACTGAAAGAGTATCCACCCCCAAGACCTTCGTTAACCAGGGTAGAAGTGATAAAATCTTTTCCCAGTCCGCCCAGGTCTTCCGGTACCGAAGTTCCCAGCAATCCCTGCTCGCCGGCTTTTACCATCAGCGACGGCATCAGCCCCGGTTCCAACTTGTCAATAAGGTCCACAATTGGCAATACTTCCGAATGCAGAAACTGTAGGCACATTTCCTTTACCATCACCTGCTCTTCATTGAAGTCTTCGGGTGTATAGGTTTCAATGGGATTGCTTTCTTTGATCAGCCATTCGCCGCCTTTCAGAGTGGTGGTGGTTGTGGTGGTAGATGTGCTCATAAAATGAATTTGGCCTCCCCTAAATCCCCTCCCGTGGAAGGGATTTTGAAGAGAATGTTATCAAATATATCTTTCTATTATAAAAACTGTTAACCCATTCGCTTCGGTAACCCTCCCCTTTTGGGGGAGTTGGAGGGGGTTTTACTTTAAATTATCGTACACGTTTTGAAGTACCTCTTTCGCAATTTCTACCTGCCCGTTGGTTACACCCTGCAGGGCTTCGTTCAATGTCTGCGTTGCAATTTCCATGGTCTGCTCCTGCAGTTCCTGTGCTTCTTTAGTGAGGTAGATCATGTTGATTCGGCGGTCATCTTTAGAGGCTACCCTGTTTACCAGTTTCAATTTTTCCAGGTTATCTACCAGTCGGGTGATGCTGGGCTTATCCCTGAAGGTGGCATCACAAAGCTGTTGCTGGCTGAGGCCATCCTCTTTCCAGAGATGGTAGAGTACACTCCATTGTTCAATGGTGATGTCTACATTATTCTGTTTAAAATTCTTCTGCAGCCTGCGGGCAATCGCTGTGCTGGCCTTACCGGTTATAAAGCTGTAGAGTTCTCCTTTCTTGAATTGGTTGTTTGACATATGGTTGTTTATGCAACTAATCAAAGTTAATCTTTATTTTGAATTGCAAAAATTTATTTTTGTGTTACCGTCATAGCGAGGACGAAAGACGAAGCTACCTGCGATTAATGACATAAAGTTGATCATTATGTACCCAGCCGCATCGCCTTTTTCATCTTCAGTGGCGTCGCACTCTTGTACTAAAGATTCACTATGCAGCAGGCTTTACTCGTCATTGTAGGGATTATTTTCGGCTTATATGTGCTGCTCATACTTTACTATTGGAGAAACTGGATTTCGATTGCCGATTTTAGATTGTCGATTTTAAATTTTAAGCGGGCTACAAAAATTACCGTTATTATTCCGGCACGCAATGAAGAAAAGAATATTGCTACTTGCTTAGATTCCATTTGCAATCAATCCTATCCAAAAGAATTGTTTGAAGTAATTGTAGTTGATGATCACTCAACAGATGATACTGCAGCCATCATAAAAAATTATGCAGCACAAAACGTAAAATTAATTTCGCTGAAGGATCATGTAAGTGCTGACCTCAACTCGTATAAAAAGAAAGCGATCGAAGTTGCCATTCAGCAAGCTACAGGAGAATTGATCGTTTCCACGGATGCAGATTGTGTTGTTAAAGAACACTGGCTGCAAACCATTGCTGCATTCTATGAAGAATATCAACCTGCTTTTATTGCAGCACCGGTAGCCATTGATTGCAGTAATAAGTTTATTGAGTTTTTTCAGGGGCTGGATTTTATGATGCTGCAGGGCATTACCGGCGCATCGGTGCATAAAAAGATACACAGCATGTGCAACGGTGCCAACCTGGCCTATACCAAAAAAGCTTTTGAAGAAGTGGATGGCTTTGCAGGTATAGATAATATTGCCAGCGGTGATGATATGTTGTTGATGCATAAAATATATAAACGATACCCCGATAAAGTAATGTTCCTAAGATCGAAGGAGACGATCGTGCATACCGCGCCTGTAAATTCGATAAAGGAATTCTTAAACCAACGAATACGCTGGGCCAGCAAGGCTGATAAGTATGATGATAAAAGGATCTTTGCGGTATTGTTGCTGGTGTATTTGGTAAACTTGTTGTTAATGATATTGCCTGTGATGGCATTGTTTAATAATGTTCAATACACAATGCTCAATGTTCAATGTTCAATTTGGGGACTCTGGATATACCTGATTCTTTTAAAAACAATAACAGAACTCATCTTTCTTTATCCTGTTGCAAAATTCTTTGGCAAACAAAGCATGTTGTGGTTGTTCCCGCTGATGCAGCCTTTTCATATTATCTATACAGTCATCGCCGGCTGGCTGGGTAAATTCGGTAGTTACAGTTGGAAAGAAAGAAAAGTGAAATAAACTACGAATTTGTAATTTACAGAATGGCCAAAGCAGATTTTTCTTTTAAAGCAGAAATGTGGAAGCGACTCAAAAAGAACAAGGGCGCTATATTTGGCCTGGTCCTCATTATTTTTTTTGTATTCATTGCAATCTTCGGTTACCTGATCGCCCCCGATCATTCACCCAATGCCGACCTGCAGACTGTTGAAATACAGGCAAAGAAGCCAGGCTACGCACAGCAGTTTGTAAAGATCAATGAAAGAGGGTATGGAGGCGGTACCTGGATCGAACATTTTATAAATGGTAAAAAAAATAATTTTAGATTAGTGCCTATAAAAGGTTACCGCATAATCGGGGATAGTCTTTTAGTAAACAAATTTATTGATGATGATACCACAGTGGTACAGTACTATTCCATCAATGGATTGACGTTTAACGACCCAGCTTCCATCAAAAAAAAAATCATCAACAAAACATATTGGCTGGGCACCGATAAATTTGGCAGAGATATTCTAAGCCGGCTGATCATCGGCACAAGGGTTAGCCTGGCCGTTGGTTTTATTGCCGTACTTATTTCCTTAACTCTTGGAATAATCTTAGGCGCCCTGGCAGGTTATTTTCGCGGCTGGGTTGATGAGCTGATCATGTGGCTGGTAAATGTTACCTGGAGTATTCCAACCCTACTGCTTGTCTTTGCCATTACCATGGCCATGGGAAAAGGCTTCTGGCAGATCTTTATTGCAGTTGGTCTAACCATGTGGGTTAGTGTGGCCCGATTGATCCGTGGACAGGTGATGGCTATCAAAGAAATGGAATATATACAGGCTGCCAAAGCATTGGGCTTAACAAACAGCCGTATTATCATCCGCCATATTTTACCGAATATACTGGGACCGGTAATGGTTATTGCCGCAAGCAATTTTGCTACCGCAATAATCATTGAAGCAGGTTTAAGTTTCCTGGGTATCGGCATACAGCCACCACAACCTAGCTGGGGATTAATGATCAAGGAGAATTATAATTTCATTATAACACACAATCCACTGCTGGCTTTGATCCCCGGGTTCGCCATCATGTTACTGGTGCTTGCGTTTAATTTACTTGGGAATGGGCTTAGAGATGCTGTTGATGTGAAAACTAATTAATAATGAAGAATTAAGAATTCCCCAGGGTTTACAGGTTATTTGATTATGAAAAATCCCTGTACAAAGAACATTTTTAATTTTTAATTTTTAATTATTAATTGCTATCCGGTGAAACCTGCACATTGCGATTGAAACCTTCTTCTAAAGAAATAAAAGTCTCTGTCCTATCAATACCTTTTATTTTTTGCAGCTCATCGTGTAAAACAGAACGAAGCTGGTTAATGTCTTTGCAGATGATCTCGATGAACATGCTATAGTTACCAGTAATATAATTCAGCCGAACGATCTCCGGAATATTCATCAACTCCTTGGCAACGGTATCATACAAAGAACTTTTTTCCAGGTAGATACCCACAAAGGCCGTGATATCATAACCCAGTTGTTTGATATCAACATCCATCCTGTTTCCCTTCACAATACCAAACTCCTGTAATTTTTTTATCCGCACATGAATAGTACCACCACTTACAAATAGTTTTTTACCCAATTCGGCATAAGAAATCTCCGAAGTTTCCATCATTTCATGAATGATCTGGAGATCGAGTTTGTCAAGATTTAATTTAGTTGCCATTTATAAAGTATTTTTAAAATAATTCAATTTATAAAACAAATATTTGAATTATTTCTATAATTTCCAAATATTTTATAAAATATATTAAACGTATGACTGATTCCCTTAGTTTTGTGTTATAAGCTAGTTCTTAAAATTGTGGGGTGATGAAATTGCGTAAGCATGGCAGACATGCCCCCTTGTCTCGGGGGTGGAGATAACAGGACAAACGTAACATAGAGCCGGACTCGTAGCAATATTGGTCCGACCGGGGTCGACCACCGAACTTTGTGTTATAGCTAACTGCTCCGTGAAGGTTCGATCCCTTCCCCTACAGCATATAAAAACATTTAAATCCGTACTGGTATTAACTTGTACGGGTTTTGTTTTTGTGTTGGTGGCAGATTTGGTGGCAGATTTTTTTAATTGCCCTTGTTTTTCCTTAATTTC
>JBKJMZ010000207.1:0-12753 GCA_046596255.1 Ferruginibacter sp.
TACCCATAATTTTCTACACTCCCATGCAGGCAAAAGAACAGCACCAGTAAAAATAAGAAGAAGGGTATTTTTTTGAACAGGTTCATTACTTACGTTTCATTAAAAATAAAA
Organism: Ferruginibacter sp.; assembly: GCA_046596255.1. Classification (GTDB taxonomy): domain Bacteria; phylum Bacteroidota; class Bacteroidia; order Chitinophagales; family Chitinophagaceae; genus Ferruginibacter. The sequence continues at coordinate 112 of JBKJMZ010000207.1, forward strand.
CCCGGCCCGTATTGCCCACGAACTCCTCTTTTACAATTTGATATTTATTGCTGAAGGTAGATTTGAAATACTCCAGCGAATAATTGTCAAAAATATCTTTCCGGTGCTGTAAAAGCTGTTTTACTTTCTCGTCGCTCTTAGGCACAAACTCAATGATGAGGTTCTCCCCCATTCCTGCAAACCAATCTGCAATTAAAGCAAGCGGAATATTATTGGCTATGGCCAGATGGTGTACCAATGCAAGGGCAAGCACCAGGTCGGCCTTAAGTCTTGATGTAAGTGATGCTCTTTCTGAATTGTCCCAGCCTATGGCAGGTGCCGGGATGGTAAGGTCAACTACCAATGGTAATATATTTGTTTTGCCGCTTCTCTTTAACTGCAGGTATAATTCATTGATGCAGTTAGGATCGAAGTCGGTTGCGATAACTTTTTTACTTTCATTGACCAGCAGGCTGAAATACCCTTCATTGGCACCCAGGTCAATGGCAGTATTAAAATCAACATGATTAATAAATGATTGAACAAGCTTGGTTTTGGCGCCCAGGTAATCTTCTCCCAAAATAGTATCGGTATAATAATCATCCCAGGTTGTCTTTACTTTTTTAGGCGACAATTTTTGCACAAAATTTTCAAGGCCTTTAATCAGCAGTTCCAGTTTTTGTTTCGAAAAATTATTTTCTGCAGCAGCCTTCTCTTTTTTCTTACCTGCAAATTTTGCCTGCAGGTGAATATGCAGGAAGGTATTCATGTTCCAGCGGGAATTTTTGGGCAGCAGGCTTACCAATACATCCATAGGTATGCCATTGGGATAAACCGTGAATAATTTATTGGTTGCAGGATGACAGTAGTGCATCAGCAGGAGTGACCCTAAAAAACATTCAGTGAACTGGTGATAAGCAACCCAACTACGCCCTTCTTCATAATTTTCAAAAGAAAGCGTATCAATAAAAAGCGGCTTACCGTTAACGAATTGTACGTTAAATGGCGTAGCATCTTTCAGTACCAATCCTTTTTTTAATGCTGCTGCTGCAATATACAGGGTAAGCAGGGCAGCATCCTTCCACATATCAAAGCTCCATTCGTAAGGATAACTAATAAAGGGCACCTGTTCAGGGAGCAATACTTTGCCTTCGGTGAAATTGAATGTATCTATTTCTGCAATTTCGCTGTGGGCGATGAGCCTGTTTTTTTTTACAAGTTCATCATATAGTCCACTTTGCATTAACCGGGTATAATGTTCATTGTATAGTGGATGTACATAGCGGTAAATCTTTCCTTCCTGCTGAAAAATAAATCCGGCAGTATCTCTATATGAAGCAGGATGGGATTGCATGTATTGGCTGTATTATTTTACATGAAGGATCATTCAACAGGGTCTTTCTCTTCATCTTTTTTAGGCCTTTTACCGGTGAAAAATGTTTTAACGGCCAGCCAGAAATTTTTAAAAAAGAAACTCACGCCCAGAACTGCTGCTATTATCATTTGTAAAATGTAACTGCCGCTGCCGGGGTCTATATATAAAAGAAAAGATTGCATAAGCGAAATTAAGAATTAAAAATTAAGAATTGGGCCGCTTACAGCTATAAAGAATCTCATTGTTCGAAGGAATTTTTAATTCTTAATTCTTAATTTTTAATTATTCCTAGTTTTAAATGAAAAATGCTTTTGGCTAAGGTAACTGATGGTAACCACAATGCAGGTTGTAATTAACTGGCTGAGCAGTGCATTCATATACAGGATCTCGACCAGTAATTTAAGCAAGAGATAATTAAGCACCAGGTTCACAGCAAACGATGCAAAGTAACGCACCAGTTGGATCCTGCCCCTTAAATTGGAATCAACGAACACAACGAACTTCATCAATAAAAAACCAACGAGGAAATTGATACAGAAAGAAACAAACAACGCAGCTATATGCGGCTTAAAAGCAAAAAAGCCAAAATCAAAATCCTGCTGCTTAAAAACGTACTGGTAAAATATAAAATAAATGAAGAGCCCCAACACCGTATTGGCACCGCCGCAGGCAGCATAACGGAAGGTTTGTTCCGGCATCAGTTTACGGAAAGGGGGGTAAAAAAAATCAATGAATGCTATGATTTTGTCTTTTGCCATTAAGAATTATTAGCTAATTAGCTGATGTGCTAATCTGCTAATTTCTTATACTTGTTAAAGTATTATATTCTGCTGCGATCTAAAAAATTAGCACATTAGCAAATTAGCACATCAGCACATTATGCATACAGTTCCGCCCTCGCTTCTTTCACCCTTTCATCCACCAGGTATTCATCATAGGTCATCAACTTATCGATCATACCTTTTGGGGTAAGTTCAATAATGCGGTTGGCAACTGTTTGCATAAACTGGTGATCATGTGTAGTGAACAGGATCACACTATTGTAAGCCACCATATTATCATTGAAAGAAATGATGCTCTCCAGGTCTAGGTGATTGGTTGGCTCATCCAATATCAATACGTTGGGGTTCTGCAGCATCATCTTACTGACCATGCATCTTACTTTTTCTCCCCCGCTCAATACATTTGTTTTCTTCAGGATCTCATCGCCACTAAACAGCATTTTGCCTAAAAAACCACGCAGAAAATCCTCATCCACATCCTTTGTTGTTGGCGGAACATATTGTCGCAGCCAATCCATCAGGTTATATTTACTGCCTTCAAAATATTCACTGTTATCATTGGGTAAATAAGCCGTGGTAACTGTTGTTCCCCATTCGTAACTGCCGCTGTCGGCCTTCATTCTACCATTTAATATTTCAAAAAAGCTGGTCATCGCCATCGGGTCTCGGCTGATGAATGCGATCTTATCTCCTTTCTGCACATCAAACTTGATCCTGTTGAAGATAGTCTTACCGTCATTTGATTTTGCAAGATTATCTACTTTTAATATCTCGTTACCCACTTCCCTGTCCTGCTTAAAGATTATGCCAGGATATTTTCTGTTGCTGGGCTGAATGTCTTCAATGACCAGTTTTTCCAATGCTTTTTTCCGTGATGTGGCCTGTTTACTTTTTGAGGCATTGGCACTGAATCGTGCAATGAACTCAAGTAAGTCCTTACGCTTATCTTCCATCTTCTTGTTCTTATCGCCCAATTGCCTTGCAGCCAACTGGGAGCTTTCGTACCAGAAGGAATAGTTACCGGTATACACTTTTATCTTACTCCTGTCCACGTCGGCCACATGGGTACATACCGCATCTAAAAAGTGTCGGTCGTGACTGACTACCAAAACAATATTCTCATAATCAGCTAAGAAGTTCTCCAGCCAACTGATGGTTTCCACGTCGAGGTTATTGGTAGGCTCATCCAGCAATAAAATATCTGGATTGCCAAAAATGGCCTGCGCCAGCAATACCCTTACTTTTATGTTTGCAGCAATATCCTTCATCAACTGCTGGTGCATTTCGTCTTTTACACCCAGGTCGCTCAATAAAGTAGCTGCATCACTTTCGGCAGTATAGCCACCCATTTCACCAAATTCATGCTCCAGGTCACCGGCACGGATACCATCTGCTTCTGAAAAATCTTCCTTGGCATACAGGGCATCTTTTTCATGCATTACTTTCCACATTTTTTTGTGGCCCATCAGCACGGTATTCAACACGGTAATATCATCAAAAGCAAACTGATTTTGATTCAATACCGCCATCCTTTCACCAGGGGTGATGTCAATGGTTCCTTTATTGGGCTCTATCTCGCCGCTGATGATCTTTAAGAAGGTAGATTTACCGGCGCCATTGGCGCCAATTATACCGTAACAATTTCCTTTTGTAAAGCCGATATTCACTTCGTCAAAAAGAACGCGTTTGCCGTAAGCCAGCGTTATATTATTTGCACTTATCATAATTGTAAAAAAGAGCGCAAAGATAAGGTTCGATTTTGGATTTTAGATTGCCGATTTTAGATTTGTATAGCACCATTCGGCGCTTTAACGGGCTGTTGCCAATTGCTTATTGCCAATTGCCAATTATCTTTGCCCCATGTCAATAGTTAACAGTTTACAGAAAAACACCATTGAAAGTTTATCAGCTTTATATAACCAATCCTTCACCGAAAAGGATTTTCAGATCAACCAAACCAAGCCAGAATTTGAGGGAGATTACACGGTTGTGATGTTTTCCCTGGTAAAATCGCTTAAGCTTTCACCCGAAGCTATTGGCAACAGCCTGGGAGATCATCTTGTGAAAAACTATCCGCAATATTTTACAGCCTACAATATCATCAAAGGATTTTTAAACCTTACTGTGGCTGATGCATATTGGCAGGAACTGGTGAATACATATCACAATGACATGTGCTACGGCAAAAAGGAAATAAATGGTAAAAAAGTGATGGTGGAATATGCATCCCCCAACACCAACAAGCCATTGCACCTTGGTCATTTAAGGAATATCTTTTTAGGATGGAGTGTGGCAGAGATCTTAAAAGCAAATGGCTATGAAGTGATAAAAGGATGCATTGTTAACGACCGGGGCATTCATATCTGTAAAAGTATGATTGCCTGGCAGTATTTTGCAAATGGCGCAACACCAGAAAGCACAGGAACAAAAGGTGATCATTTTGTGGGTGATTATTATGTAAAGTTCAATGATGCTTATAAGCAGGAGGTTGAAAAACTGGTCAGCGACGGGGTTGATAAAGCTATAGCTGAAAAAGAAGCACCCATTATGAAAGCTACCCAGCAGATGTTGCTTGACTGGGAGGATGGCAAGCCCGAAGTGATCAAACTCTGGAAACTCATGAACGGTTGGGTGTATGCAGGCTTTGATATTACCTACAAAAATATCGGTGCCGATTTTGATAAGACCTGGTATGAAAGCAATACTTATCTGCTTGGAAAAGATATTGTGCAGCAGGGCATGGATAAAAAAGTTTTTTTCCAGAAGCCGGATAACAGTATCTGGATAGATCTTACAGCCGAAGGCCTTGATGAAAAGATCGTGCAAAGAAGTGATGGTACTTCGGTTTATATAACACAGGATATTGGGCTGGCTTTACAGAAATACGAACAGTATAAAATTGACCAGAGTATTTACGTGATCGGCAACGAGCAAAACTATCATATGAAAGTGCTGCAGCTCATCTGTCAAAAACTGGGCATGCCCAATGCTGATAATATTTACCACCTGAGCTATGGCATGGTAGAACTGACCAGTGGTAAAATGAAAAGCCGCGAAGGTACGGTAGTAGATGCGGATGATATTGTGGAGGAAATGATAACCACATCAAAGCAACATACTGAAGAACTGGGCAAGGTGAAGGATTTTACAGCAGAAGAATTAAAATCGCTTTACAATACTATTGGCCTCGGCGCCATGAAATTTTATTTATTAAGGGTTGATCCTAAAAAAACAATGGTATTCAATCCTGCGGAGAGTATAGATTTCCACGGCTTCACAGGACCTTTTGTGCAATATACTTACGCCAGGGTAAAGAGCATCTTAAGGAAGCATGTTGCCAATGAGTCATTGGTCAATAAGTCATTGAACGACCCATTGACCAATGACCTAATGACCAATGACCTAATGATGAATGTACTGCTTAAGGCCGAAAAAGAAGTTATCGTCATCGCCGAGCAATACCCTTCCATAATAGAACAGGCAGCAATGGAACACAATCCTTCGGTAATTGCAAATTATATTTTTCAGCTTGCCAAAACTTTCAATTCTTTTTATGCTGAATTGTCTGTTGCCAATGCAGAAACAGAATCTAAAAAACAGCTTCGCTTAAAAATTGCTTTATTAACAGCAAACATCCTTAAGTCGGGCATGAAATTACTTGGTATTGCTGTACCTGAAAGGATGTGACCAGAAAATCAAAGCATAAACTTTTCTTTACAGATTTTGGCATTTAATGTGTTTAATCTACACTTTGCTGTTTTCGCTGCATAAATCTTATTTTTGAAGGATGGAACTCCCTTGCAGGAAAATTAAAACTAACAGATGAAACAAAAGGTTACAAAAATTGGGGTATTAAGTTCCGGTGGTGATAGTCCGGGTATGAATGCCTGCATTCGTGCCGTTGTCCGTACCGGTATTCATCACGGCCTGGAAGTATTCGGTATCATGAGGGGATACAGTGGCATGGTGGAAGATGATATTATACGCATGGAAAGCCGGAGTGTTGCCAACATCATTCAGCGGGGAGGCACTATTTTAAAGACCTCACGCTGCAAAGAATTCTTTGGTCCCGAAGGAAGGAAGAAGGCCTATGATAATTTAAAGAAGCATGGTATAGATGGTTTAGTGATCATTGGTGGTGACGGCAGTTTCCGTGGCGCACAGATCTTCAGCAATGAATATGATATCCCCTGCATTGGTTTACCGGGTACTATTGATAAAGATATTGCCGGCACTGATTTTACCATTGGATTCGATACTGCAGTTAACACCGCGGTGGAAGCCATTGATAAGATAAGAGACACTGCCGAAGCACACGACCGTTTATTCATCATAGAAGTGATGGGCCGTGATGCCGGCTATATTGCCCTGCACAGCGGCATTGCTACTGGTGCGGAGAATATTTTGATACCCGAAAGAAAAACAGAGATAGAAACCATTATTGCTCAACTTGCAGAAAAAGAAAGAAGACATAAACTCGTTAATTTAATTGTAGTTGCCGAAGGTGAAGAATTTGGCGGCGGAAATGAAGTGGCCAGGGTCATCAAATCACGTTTACCATTGCTTGAAGTAAGGGTTTGTATCTTAGGACATATCCAGCGTGGTGGTTCACCCAGTTGTTTCGACCGGTTAATTGCAAGCCGCATGGGATATCATGCCGTGGAATCATTGGTGGAAGGAAGGCATAATGTTTTTGTAGGTATCGTGAATAACAAGATCAATTATATCCCGCTTGATGAAGCGATCAAGAAAAAACAACGTTTGAGTGAAGAGTGGCTGAAGATCGTGAAAATACTGGCGACATAGAATTAGGAATTAGGAATTGGGAATTGGGAATCAGGAATTAAAAGTTAGGAACACTGTAACTTTTTTTGATTTTTTACTTTTGAATTTTGAATTATCATAAATGAGCAAACACATCAGCAAATACCTGCACAAGCAGATGGATAAGGAAGCCGGTATTTTTCATTCTCAAAAAAGAACAAAGATCGTAGCCACAGTAGGACCGGCCTGCGATACGCAGGAAAAATTACTGGAACTGGTAAAAGCAGGTGTAAATGTTTTCAGGTTGAACTTTTCACACGGCACGCACGAAAATAAAAAACTCGTTATCGGATATATCCGGGAGATCAATAAATCACAACCCTACAATATTGCTATTTTAGGTGACCTGCAGGGACCTAAATTAAGGGTGGGTGAACTTGAAAATAACCTCGTTGAATTGAATGATGGAGAAGACATCATATTTACCACCGAAAAAATGGTGGGCAATAAAGAGAAAGTATACGTGTCTTACAAAAACCTTACAACCGATGTAAAAGTTGGCGAGCGTATTTTTATAGATGATGGCAAGATGGAAGTGGTAGTCAAATCTATTTTGAATGAAACAGATATCCTGGTAACCATCACCATCGGCGGTGTACTGTTTCCCAAAAAAGGGGTAAACCTTCCGGATTCAGGTCTTACCATGCCTTCGATGACAGAAAAGGATTATGCTGATCTGGATTTTATCGTGGAACATAATTTAGACTGGGTAGCGCTTTCTTTTGTCCGCCGTACTGCAGATATCACCGGTCTGAAAAAGATACTTGCAGAAAAAGACAGCAAAATAAAAGTGATCGCTAAAATTGAAATGCCCGAAGCATTAAAGAATATACGTGATATTATTGTAGAGAGCGATGGCATTATGATCGCCCGTGGCGACCTGGGTGTAGAAATACCCGTTGAACAGGTTCCCGTGATCCAAAAAGAACTCATACGTAAATGCATGCACCGGGCCAAACCCGTCATCGTGGCCACACAGATGATGGAAAGTATGATCGATCGTACCAAACCAAACCGAAGCGAAGTAAGTGATGTAGCCAACGCTGTGCTTGAGGGAGCAGATGCGGTAATGCTCAGTGGTGAGACCGCCATGGGCTTATATCCCCGGCAGGTGGTGGAGACTATGTGCAAGATCATTCTGGAAGTTGAAAAAACAGTTTACGATTATAACCGGGATGATATTTTATCACCGCAGCCCCACTCCCCTTCCTTTTTAAGTGATGCCATTTGCTATAGTGCCTGCAAGCTGGCAAATGATACCAATGCACGGGCCCTGGTGGGCATGACACAGAGCGGATACACTGCTTTCATGCTAAGCAGCTACAGGCCAAAAGCGCCATTATATATTTTCAGTAAGGAAAGAACATTGCTGGGACAGCTCAGCTTAAGCTGGGGCGTAAGGGCATTTTATTATGCCGAAGAAGAAAGCCTGGATGATATCATCGCTGACCAGATCGATATCCTGAAAGAAAGAGGATTTTTAAAATCCGGTGACGTAGTAGTGAACACCGGAAGCACACCTGTTGAATTGCACTTGCCAACGAATATTGTGAAGGTTTCTACGGTTGAATAGTTTGTAGTTTGTGGTTTGTAGTTTGTAGTTGTGCTAACATCAGTTCCTATCTTTTAAATTTTTGCTCCCTGATTTTCAAGCATTGAGATAGGTAATAAATGCAGTAATTTTTTTGGTTGGTTTGTCTGCTTTACTATACAGATCATCAAATTTTTCCTGGCTTATATATTTATTATCTAAACTTCTGTAAAGTTGAGATTTTAATTCTCCCGACTTCGCCCGATCCCCCGAAGGGGGAAGAAGATAGCAATGAAATAAAAAAGAAAAATAATGATTGTTTACTTTATATGCAAATCGATCTGTCATGTCGACGATAGGAGACATCTGATATAATAAAGGAATAGATTTCTCTCCCGATACATATCGGGATCGAAATGACATAGTCTGTATGTTTTGTTCCGATTTGATTTATTGCCAGACAGATGGATACAAATGCATTCTTAATTTTTAATTCTTAATTTATCCTCCCCTTCCCTTCCATAAACCTCAATAAATTCCGTTTCGCTCCGTTCTTTATCTTCCGCTGAAAAAAACTATTCCACCCCAGCAACCAGCCACTGAAACCTAATGCCTGGCTGCACCATTTATGAATACTGAAAGCATCACTGTGTTCAATGATCTTACCATCTTCAAAACGCATATGAGCCTTGATATTGTTAACCACTTTTCTTTTGGTTTTTGAGAATGTATAGCTGGCCACCCAATCACAGGTACTGTATTCTTCATCCAGGTGTGTAATGTTGGAATAAGTTAGAGAAAAGTCTTTAGCATTGGAACAAAGCATTTCCCACATGGCCCTTGCCTCGTTTCCATGTAACAGCCCAAACACAGGGTCAAAAAAAACAATATCATCGCTATAACAGCTGTTCATACGGGTATGATCCAATTTTTGAAAGGAAGAATAGAATTTATTGATGAGTTCATCCCGGTTATCTGCCATAAACAACATTGTTTTCATTAAATTTAACACTCAAATACTTATGAAATGAAAAAATATTTCTTGCTGCTTTGCCTTTCGGCAATTTTTATCCCTGCTATCAAAGCTCAGAATACGGATTCACTGTGGGTTGTTGAAAATTATTATAAGATAGAAAGAATGCTGCCCATGCGTGACGGCATAAATCTCTTCACTGCATTTTATATTCCAAAGGACAGTTCGGTAAAGCATCCCATATTATTGAACCGTACACCTTACTCCTGTGCACCCTACGGGGAAAATAAGCTAACCTCCCGGTTGTATGAAACTTATTGGATGAACTATTTAAAAGAAGGATACATCATTGCCATACAGGATGTACGGGGCAGGTGGATGAGTGAGGGTGAATTTGTGGATGTACGCCCCTTCAACCCCAATAAAAAAGGAAAAGAATTTGATGAGGCAAGTGATACGTACGATGCCATTGACTGGATGATAAATAATTTACCCGGCAATAATAAACGTGTTGGCTGTTTTGGAATTTCCTACCCCGGATTTTATGCAACCATGGCTGCACTCAGCGGCCACCCGGCACTGAAAGCAGTGAGTCCGCAGGCACCGGTTACCGATTGGTTTATGGGTGATGATTTTCACCACAACGGCGCATTCTTTTTAATGGATGCATTTGGTTTTTACAGTGGCTTTGGTAAACCCCGCCCTAAACCTACAACAGTTGGCTCTCCAGGCTTTCGTATACCATCACAAGACAATTATGATTTTTATTTAAGAACAGGAGCGCTAAAGAATTTTACAAAGATCATGGGCGATAGCATTGCATTCTGGAAAGACATGATGAACCATCCTGACATGGATGCCTGGTGGCAGGCCAGGAACCCAAGGAATTTTGTTACCAATATAAAGCCAGCAGTGCTTGTTGTAGGCGGAACTTTTGATGCGGAAGATTGTTTTGGTGCATGGGCGCTTTACAAATCCATTGAAGAAAAAAACCGCAATACTGATAACCGCATTGTGATGGGGCCCTGGTTTCATGGTGGCTGGGGTGGCCGTAGTGATGGAAGTTATTTAGGCAATGTACGTTTTGGTAAAAAAACAAGTGAATACTACCAGCGAAATATCGAGATCCCTTTCTTTAATTTTTATTTAAAGCTGAAGGGCACGGTACGTGATATTGCAGAGGCAACTGTTTTCTTTACAGGAGAAAATGAATGGAGAAGGTTTAATGAATGGCCTTCGAAGAATGTAGAGTATAAGGACCTGTTTGCCATTGGAGGTGGAAGATTATCTTTTGTAAAATCTACAGCAGCCAATTCAGGTACTGAATACATAAGCGATCCAGCGCACCCGGTTCCATATACAGAAGATGTACACCTTGGCCGTACTAGAGAATACATGATAGACGACCAACGCTTTGCAAGCCGCAGGCCTGATGTACTCACATTTACCACACCCATATTAAATGATGACCTCACACTTGCAGGCCCGCTGGTTGCGGATCTAATGGTAAGTATTTCAACAACAGATGCTGATTTCGTGGTAAAACTGATCGATGTTTTTCCAGACACATTCCGCTACGACACCCCTCACCCTACGGGGGAGGCCGGGAGGGGGCTGTACCCCATGGGCGGCTACCAGATGCTGGTACGTGGAGAGATCATGCGTGGCAAGTACCGAAACAGTTTCGAAAAACCGGAAGCATTCACGCCCGGCAAGATCACGCAGGTAAAATATACTTTACCTGATGTGGCACATACTTTTAAAAAAGGCCACAGGCTGATGATACAAATACAAAGCAGTTGGTTCCCTTTGGCTGACAGGAACCCACAAAAATTTGTTGATATCTATAAAGCTGATGACAGTGATTTTCAAAAATCAACGATCAGGATATTTCATGATCCAGCTAATGCCAGCAAAATAATATTGCCTATACTAAATAATTAGAATTTATGAAGAAGGTTTTTGTAATTGTTATATTGTTTAATTGTTCAATTGTTTTTGGACAAACCAATTTGAATCTAGTTCCCAAGCCCGCCGAGATAAAAATGGGCATTGGTTCTTTCTATCTGGATAAAAATACAAGTATTGTTCTTCAAGGTAGTGGATTAGAGAAGATCGCTTCTATGTTAAATGAACAAATGGAATGGTCGCTTTGGCATAGGCTCAAAATCACTAATAAATATGTCCCTAATTCCATCACTTTGAATTTTGATAAATTGGAGAATGTATTACCTGGAGCATACAATATGACAATCAATGAGAGGGGAATTTATATTGCCGGCAATAATCCTGAAGGTATTTTCTATGGTATACAGACAATGCTTCAACTCCTACCCAGCGATCATGCCCCTAAAATAGCTATAGCCGAAAATTACAGAATTAAAATTCCTTACTTAATAATCCAAGATTACCCCCGTTTCCCCTACCGCGGTATGCACCTAGATGTATGCCGTCATTTCTTCCCTGTTTCTTTCATCAAAAAATACATTGACTATTTAGCCACTTATAAATACAATACATTTCACTGGCACTTAACTGAAGACCAGGGCTGGCGAATTGAGATAAAAAAATATCCTGAACTCACAAATATTGGTTCTAAAAGAAACGGTACATTGATAGGGCGGTATCCCGGCAAGGGTAATGATAATAAACCTTATGGCGGCTTTTACACACAGGAAGAAATTAAAGAAGTTGTAGCATACGCAGCAGCAAGATATATTGAAGTGATACCGGAAATAGAAATGCCCGGCCATGGCAGTGCCGCCATTGCGGCTTATCCCTGGCTGAGTTGTTTCCCGGAAAAACCAACAGCCATTCCTGCAAAGATGATCTCCCAAAAAAGTATTGATGAACAGAAGAATGGCAGGATAAAACTGGTGCAGGAAACCTGGGGCGTATTTGATGATATTTTTTGTGCAGGCAAAGATTCTACTTTTAAATTTTTAGAAAATGTGATCGACGAAGTGGTAACACTTTTTCCTTCCAGATATTTTCATATGGGTGGTGATGAAGCACCCAAGGCACATTGGAAAAACTGTCCGGCCTGCCAGAAAAGGATGAAAGAAAATAATTTAAAAGATGAGCATGAACTGCAAAGCTGGTTTGTACGCCGTATTGAGAAATATGTAAACAGCAAAGGCAAAATTTTAATTGGCTGGGATGAGATACTGGAAGGCGG
>JBKJMZ010000187.1:0-21095 GCA_046596255.1 Ferruginibacter sp.
GGATGTTATTCAATGGAGGGCGATGGCCCAGCAGTCATTTGAGTTTAAAGAGAAATACGGACATTTTCCAAAATGGACCAATAGTATGATGGGTGGAATGCCTACTTACCAGATCGCATATGAACCAAAGAACAATACATTCGTGGATTCATTTAACCTGCTTAAAGTAACCCAGATCTTATCATTGGGTTTTCCCAAGCCCATATTTTATTTATTCATTGCTGCATTATGTTTTTACCTGCTTTGTATTGTGGTTGGTGTAAACCCATGGATCAGTATAATCGGTGGTATTGCATATGCTTACTGTTCCTATAATCCTGTCCTGATCGCAGGTGGGCATGACAGTAAACTGATGTCAATGGCATATGCACCAGCAATACTGGCGGGATTACAATTGATCTTTAAACACAAATATTGGGTTGGCAGTGCCGTGTTACTTACATCGGGGATACTTTTATTGGGGCAGCTGCACCAGCAGATCGTGTATTACACCTTATTGATCGTGCTGTTCATGACCATCCCCTTTATCATAAAATGTATCAGGGAGAAAAAATTAAAACACCTGGGAATTTCTGCAATGATAAGCATAGCTATGGGAGCTTTGATGCTGGGATCAATGGCGGTTTTGTATTGGCCAACTTACGAGTTCAGTAAGGAAACCATGCGTGGTGGCCGTAGTGAGCTAACACAAAAGGATTCAAAGAATGCAACCAAGGGCGGGCTCGATAAAGATTATGCATTTCAGTGGAGCTATGGTAAGGCCGAAACCATGACCTTGCTTGTTCCTAATGCATTTGGCGGAAGCTCTGCTGAAGGACTTGGGGAAGAATCAAAAGCAATTAGTGTTTTACAGGAAAATGCACAGACATTGCCGGAGGGTTTTGCACAACAGATAGCCCAATCATCACCCATGTATTGGGGCGAATTGTTAAGCACACAGGGTACTGTTTACCTGGGTGCAATTATATGTTTACTTTTTTTATTCGGCGCCTTCTTATCAAAAAGTGAACACCGGTGGTGGGTGGTGGCCATTACTGTATTTGGGATCATACTGGCCTGGGGTAAGAATTTTGAAGCTGTGAATTATTTTCTTTTTGATCATCTCCCCTTCTATAAAAAATTCCGGGCACCATCCATGGCCCTGGTAATCCCACAACTTTCGGTTCCCTTACTGGCAGTTATTTTTTTAGATGAATTCGTTTTAAAAACAAGTAAAGAAAAATTGTGGCTGGCCTTTAAGAAATGCTTATACATCACCGGCGGTACTGTTGCTGTTTTGGGATTATTTTACTTTTTCTCTGATTTTAGCAATACTGCAACCGGCGAATTACGTAAAGGAATTAATGAGGCACTGCAAGGCAAGGGAACAGATTTCAGCCGCAGTTATTTTAGTGCATTAAAGGAAGACCGCCAGGCATTTTATTTAAGTGACATGTGGCGAACTATAGGTTTTATGGCTATGGCAATTGGGGTACTGTTCCTGTATGCAAAGAACAAGATCAAGCCTGCAGTGGTATATGGAACGCTGATCCTCTTTTGCATCATTGACCTGTTTGGCGTAAGTAAAAGATATTTGAAAGAAGAGAATTTTATTGAAGCATCGGAACTTGAATACAGTTATAATGATACTAATGCAGATATACAACTGAAAAGCGATACGGGGTATTACCGTATACTTAACCTTGCCTTCCCAGATGGGAATGGTTACAGCATTAATGTTGGTAATACCTTTAATGATGCCCTGGCTTCTTACAAACACAATACAATAGGCGGCTATAGCCCGGCTAAACTGGGATTGTACCAGGATCTTATCGAAAGGCAGATCTATAAGAACATCGAAAAATGGGGAGCTAACCCTACAGCAAAGGATAGCTTCCCGGTGCTGAATATGCTCAACATGAAATATTCAATTGTTCCCGATCAGGCAGATCCCAAGCAAACACGTGCTGTTCCCAACGTATTTGCATTAGGTAATTGCTGGCTGGTTAAAGAAGTTAAATATGTAAAGAATGCGGATGAAGAAATGGCTGCACTGGATTCTTTTGACCCCGTTGCTGTTGCATTTGTGGATGAACGTTTCAGATCTACAATTCCTTTTAACCCGGTGTATGATTCTTCAGCATATATCAGGTTGATGGAAAATAAAAATGACGAGATCAGGTACGATTATAATGCTGCTTCAAATCAATTTGCAGTATTCAGCGAGATCTATTATCCACATGGCTGGAAAGCATTTATAGATGGCAAACAGGCTCCCATCTGTAAAGTTAATTATGCCCTGAGAGGGCTTGCCATACCGGCAGGCAAACATACCATCGAGTTTAAGTTTGAACCGGAATCTGTAGTAACCGGTGAGAAGATAGCAAGATTCGCAAACCTGTTTTCTGTATTGTTTGTATTGTTCTGCCTTTTTATGGCCTGGAGAAACAGCAGCAAAAAATCTACTGATTTAAAAGCATAGATACTATTGTATACAAAACAAGCACATCAATTTTTAAAGTTAAATGATGATACAGCCCGGTTAATTAATGACCGGGCCAATCATTTATACCGGGAACTGGCTGTGCTGGATATATCAGAGACTGGAATGGATGAGTTTGGCAGGCATTATTTTACAAAACATCACAGGGGCAACCGTTTGTTTTTTTCAATCGAAAGTAGTGCCGATATCATTTACAGGTCCGTAATGATATCCAATAAAAAAATAGCTGAATTAAGTTTTATAGATTACGGGGCAGGACTTGGCACTTTGTTTTTACTTGCCGGGTCTGTAGGGTTTAAGCAGGTTTACTATAACGATTATTTCCCCCAATGGGCCGGTTATGCCCGAACAATTTGTGAAAAACTAAACATCCCTGTTACGGATTATATTACTGGTGATATTGACACAGTAATTGATTACGGCATCAATAACCATATTAGATTTGACATAATTGCTTCCAGGAATGTTGTAGAGCATATTTATGACCTTAAACATTTTTACACCAGGATCTACCAATCCAACCTTACAGATCTTTGTTATGCCACTACAACAGCTAACTATCATAATATAGCCATGCGCCTAAAACATTATGTGTTTCATTACCAGGTTGAAAAAAATCAATTTAAAAAACAACGCGAGGAATATTTAAAGGAATTAAGGCCTTCAATTACAACAACAGACCTGAAAAAACTGGTTGCATTGACCCGGGGAAGGGCATTTACTGATTTTACAAATTCAGTTGATGCCTATTTTGAGAATAAAAGAATATTGCCTGTTGATTTTTTATACAGCAATACCTGTGATTGCAGAACAGGGCAATGGGCAGAACATTTAATTACCAAAGCCGATTATATACAGATCACAGCAGGAGCAGGATTTAAAGTTGCCTTTACAGCCGGTTTTTGGGATACCCATTATAAATACAAGGTTGTAAATCTAGTTGCAGGTATCCTGAACAGGATCATAAAATTAACCGGTAAAAAAGGTTATTGGTTTGCTCCATTTGTAAACATAGTAGCTTCCAAAAATAATGAACAAAGCCATTAAGATATTAAGCCTGGTTTCCTATAAATTTTTACCGCCCTACATGGGAGGCCAGAAAGGCATTGCTTTATTCAACCGGTACCTGAGCAGGTATGTCGATCTAACCTGTATTACCATTGAAGCCAACAGGCAATCATCATCGGAGCCCTACCCTATTCAAAACATTTTAAGCAATAGCCCGTCCCGTTACATCAACCCATTTTATTTTTTCAAGATCCAGCGCATCATTAAAGCAGAAAAGATAACGCACCTGTTGCTGGAGCATCCTTATTATGGCTGGATGGGCATTTTATTAAAATGGTCATGCAAAATAAAACTGGTCATACATTCTCACAATATTGAATCAGTACGTTTTAAAACAATGGGCAAATGGTGGTGGGGCATTTTATGGCATTATGAAAAACATACCCATAAGAATGCCGATCATAATTTTTTTATCCAGGATGATGACCGGGATTTTGCCATTAAGCATTTTAAACTTGACCCAAAAAAGTGTACAACCATAACTTATGGATTTGAATTGAGCGAAGCTCCATCCGTGGCAGTTAAACAATTGGCAAGGGAACAACTCTGCAAAATCCATTCCATCGCAGCGCCGGAGAAGATATTGCTGTTCAATGGAACACTGGGTTATAAACCAAACCTGGACGCGCTGGATATCATACTTGAAAAAATAAATCCATTGTTGTTGGCAACCCCCGACCTAAAATACAAGATAATCATCTGCGGCAACAAACTACCTGCTGAGTACAATGGGCTGGTTAAATATCAGGAAAATAATATTATCTACGCCGGTTTTGTAGATGACATCAATCTTTATTTCAAGGGCGCTGATATCTTTATTAACCCGGTGATAGATGGCGGCGGTATAAAAACAAAAGTGGTGGAAGCGCTGGGCTATGATCTTTCTGTAATAAGCACCCAAAGCGGTGCTATTGGAATACCAGAGGAGATCACCGGCGAAAAACTGAAAGTATTGCCCGACAATAATTGGGAATACTTTGCGCAACAGATCATCCTCCTGGACACTGGTAAAACAATACCACAGGCTTATTTTGAATATTTTTACTGGGATAATATTGTTGCCAAAGCGGCTGCCGCTATTAAATAGAGCACATTTTTATAGCTACAGCACTTTATAAAAATAGGGACGGTTGCTGACAATACGTGGCATATAACTTACCAGGGAAGCTACGTTAGCGGTAAAGCCACGAAATTGTAAAAAACTATACCTGGCTTTTGACGCATAAAGCATTTTAGAGAACAATAAGACAACAAAGAAAAAAGGGACCGTAATTATATAAAAGAACAGGTGAAAGAAAAACCAGGCTGTTCCAAACTCTTTTCTTATGCGAACAAAATTACTGAGTAAGATCTGTAGGCCTTTCCTGTCAAAGATATTAGTGTACCCTGTGCTATCCGAGTCAAAGGCATCATTGGAAGATTGCCCCTGAAGGTGTATAACATGATCTTCACCATAAATACAAAGTTTACCATATTTTTTTAACCGGCTGCACCATTCTGCTTCTTCTGCATATAAAAAAAAATCCTCGTCCAGTAAACCCGCCTTATCAACAACCGGCCGCTTTACCATCAGGTATGCCCCATTTATCCAGTCTACGTCCACCACACCCGTTGCATTGGGCACATGTGGTTTTTTAATATTTAAAAGCGTTGCAATTGCTTTAAGTATTTTTCCAACATAAGGCAGGGGCAATAAATTATTCACTCCACCTTTCATGAGGTAATTACCCGAAATCTGAGGGCTGTTATCAGGGTTCAACAACTGCACCCCACAACTCACATAACCATCTGCTTTTACTAGTTTTTGTAAACTGCTGTTAATGGCATCCCCCACAACGATCGTATCGGAATTAAGTAATAAATAAACATCGCCCCGGGCAATTTTGATTGCGGCATTATTTGCACGGGCAAAACCGGCATTATAACCCATCTGCAAAAAAAGCACATCCGTGAAATGTTCTTTTAATAAAATTTCAGTATTATCATTGGAAAAATTATCAACCACAATGATCTCAAACCCGCTGGTTCCGGATTGATATATAGACCGGATACAATTAAGCAGCAACTGTGGGGTTTTGTAATTAACAATGATAATGCTGAGTTTCATATACAGTTTTACTTTACCAGTGGTTTGGAATGAATTTTTTTAAAAAGCAAAAACAATTGCCTGGTAAAAAAATTACTGTCGATGAGCCTGGCCATACGAACTGTTTTATTGTCCATTGGAACGTAATGCTTATCCGGAACCAGCCTGGCCCCATATTGTGTAAATTTACCGATAATATGATTTACGGTTAATCCTTTCCGCTTAGGTAAGGGGGTACGTAATAACCGGCTGGTTAAACCCCGGCAGTAAAAATGCAGTAAAGTACCTGCATCTGTTTCTATTATTCCTGCGAGTTTTGGATCTGATGACCTTACACTTTCCAGGTACAAAACAAATCTTTCAAATGCCAGGAGCATGCTATTATCTGCGGAGGATGTTGTAATGCTCTGGTGTATGCGGAAAGCGAAAGTTTCCTTTGGAGCTACTGCCAGGTACGAGATCCTGGCCAGTTTCAACCATAGTTCAAAATCTGCAAAAAGCAGGTTTGGATAAGCAGGTATTCCACCTAACCTATCGTAATCACTGCTGCGCATGATATAACCTGTACCGGTAACATTAAATTTATTCTGCAGAAAATTTGAAAGCATTTCTCCAGGCACTTGTTTTTCTGCCATGGGCAAACAACTCCTGATCTTATTGCCTGCCGTATCGATATACCGGAAATGAGCCAGGTATAGGCTTGCATCCGGGTATTGGTCTATCAATGTAACCATTACTGATAAATAGTCGGGGTCTAAAATATCATCATGGCCTATGCAGGTCATGAATTCATTTTTGGGAACGGTTACGATCCTGCCCCAGTTTTCCTCAATGCTAAGTAAACGATCTGATGGATGCAGTACGATCCTGGGGTCGGTAAGAGATCGTATCCATTCTATAGTACCGTCGGTGCTGGCATTATCAAGTATAATAAGATTGAAAGATGGACAGGTTTGAGATAATATACTGTTCACACAGGATTTTACATAGTCGCCGCCATTATGCACGGGCAATATAACGCTAAATTTATTCAATAGACAGTAATTATGGGGCAAATAAACCCAACTTTTTTTTGATGCTGAAAATTATCTTCTTAACTGTATATAACGGTCGACAACTCTTCATAAAACGCAAGTTCATAATTTTATCGGCGAAATTATCTAATTCTTTTATCTCATCGGAGCTAATTGTATTATTTTGGGTATAAAATCTCCTTAGAGAAAAAAAACACACAATGAACCAATGATGAAGGTGCTTTACAATAATTTTGTAATTTTTTTCGTAACCTGACTTTTCTTTAAAATGTTCCGTAAGTGTTTTGTAAAATCCGATACAACTCAGGTAGTAATTATTAAAATTGGTTTTGGAATAATTTTCCTGGTGATATTGGATATTGCTAAATTCTTGGTTAACTACAATAGCACCATCTGTGCTTCCTGTCAGTACAATCATGGCATGGTCAATCAAGTGGCCACTAACATAATCAGGAAGTTTCCCCGTTTTTAGCAACGTTTCTTTTTTTACCAAACAACTAGACCAGTGTAGGGCCGTGGTTCGATGAGGATCTAAAATTTCAGCCAGCACATCCTCTTTATCAACAACCTCAATTTCGCCAATACTTCTCCCTTTTCTTTTTAACCCGCAATAAAGTGAATGGTTTGGGTATTTTTGCTCAAGCTTATAAAAATAATCAAGCATATTATCATAAACCGGATCATCGTCAGTTACCATTACTATAAACTCGCCCCTTGCCCTATCAATACTTCTATTAAAGCTCTTAATCATACCCAAATTCTCTATATTGCTCTCATACTTTACCCTTTTATCACGAAAAGATTCAGCAACCTCTCTTCCGCCTGCTTTTGGATCATTATCAGAAATAACTATTTCAAAATTCCTAAAAGTCTGCTTCAACAGTGTCTCTATCTGCGCTTTAAGAAAAACCGGGCGATTGTATGTGGTCATACAAAAACTTGCCCAGGGCGAACTTTTTCCAGTTGATCCTACTTCTTCCATATAAGATCTATTTTATTCTTTTCAAATATCCACCCGGAGCTACACTGATCAATAATTTATTGTCGATACCATCATCAATAACAAAATTACTGTTAGCCTTTAAAAAATCTGCAACGGCTGTTTTGGGATTATTAGAAATACCCCAGGGCCTTGCCTGTGAAAAATATCCTTCAGGCAGGTCTTCAACAATGGTATCAAATACTACCAGGTAAGCGTTGAGTGAAACAAATGGGGCATACATTTCCAACTCGCTTAATACATGATCATGCGTATGATTGGAATCCAGACAAACCAGTACCTTCTTTTTCCCTTCCGCATGTTTTTTAACTTCATCCACAATGGCTGGATCAATAGAGGAACCCTGTATCATGCTGATGCGCTTAAACATCGGGTGTTTTTCAATTTCTGCTTTATTATGTTCCCTGATATCAATATCTATTCCCAATACCTCACCATGCCCCATCAGTTCCAGTATGGATGCATAATAGATCAAAGAGCCGCCGTGTGCTATTCCCGTTTCTATGATTAGGTCGGGTTTAACCTCCCAGATTATTTCCTGCATAGCGATCATGTCCTGCGGGTATTGAATGATGGGGCGGCCCATCCAGGAAAAGTTATAAGAATATTGATTACTGTTTGAAACATCATTGAATGACTTTGCTGCAGCCCGCAACACATCGTTAGTTCCGTTTGCTTTAATTCGTTCAGCTCTTTCGTTAATAAATTCCTGAATTGGATCACTCATTAGTTATGATTGTTTTTAATTTACTGTTATCACCCCAAAAACGCATTGGCTCATAATCCGCATAAGCATAAAAACCAAGGTTTAGTTTTATCGTTTGTTTCTTTTCTGCCAGGTATTGCTGTACCAATTCTTTAACAGCAACAGGTTTTCCGCTGCAACAGTTAATTATGCCTGATACTTTATTTTGCAGGGAGATGGCCACAATATGTGCAGCCACCTGCTCAACCGGTAAATAATCCCTTTCCTGCTCCCCACCACTCATATTAAATACCGGCTCTCCATTTGCCAGCGCTTTGTCAAGTTGCGAAAATAAGGAATTCGGGCTTTGCCCGCTTCCATACATATAGAACAGGCGTACCCATTTAAAATCAATATGCTTATCAGCAACAACAGCTTCAAGTTGTTGCCGCAATTGATCTTTAGCAGCCGCATACGGATTTGCAGGCTTTGTTTGCATATCCTCTCTTAAGCAACCTTCCTGCATGCCGTATTCAAAACAAGTGCCTGTAACCAGCAGGTCATGTAAGCCATTATTGATCATATTGGTGAGAAAGGCATAATGACGTGGTAAGTTCTCTTCTATATGAAATGGTTCTTTATAATTAGGCAGACCTTCCCAGGCCAGGTGGATCATCGCAGTGGGTTCCCCGAAAAATGTATACAGATCGCCACTGTTATCAAATTCTTTTAAATTAAAGGGGATGTATTTCACCTTTGAATACCAAGCTGCTTCCTTTGCTTTTGCCGGATCAGTTGAAGTAGCTATTACCATGCAATCGTGCAACAGTAATTCTTTTATTACATAATTACCAATAAAGCCGGTTGCTCCTGTTACCAATATTTTTTTCATGGCCATTATAGTATTTGTAATTCAGGTATTGGAATTACAAATTGCCCACCCCATTCTTTGATATAGCTCAACTGTGCTGTTATTTCATCTTTTAAATTCCACGGAAGTATAATAACAAAATCAGGTTTGGCATCTTTTAAAAACTGCTCATTTACGACAGGGACATGACTGGCAGGTAAAAATTTATCCTGCTTATGCGGGTTTGCATCAACTACAAAATCCAGCAGGTCGTATTTAATACCACAATAGTTCATCAGCGTATTTCCTTTTGCTGCAGCACCATAAGCTGCCACGCTTTTTCCTTTTCTTTTTTGCTGTATCAAAAAATCTATAAGGTCGAGTTTTACCTTTAATGCCTTTTGCTGAAAATTATCATAATACGCCAGTGTTGTAAGGCCCTTATCTTCTTCTTTTTTTAATAAGGCAGCAACATTATCCGAAACTGGCTTGCTGCTGTCTTCTTTATGTTTTGCATAAATGCGTAAAGAGCCTCCATGTGTTGGTATCTCATCCACATCAAACAGTTCAAGGCCCTGTGATTCAAAAATTTGCTTTACTGTATAAAATGAGAGGTAAGAAAAATGCTCATGGTAAATGGTATCAAACTGATTATTATCCACCAATTGCATCAGGTGAGGAAACTCCATAGTGATAACACCGGTGGCATTTAATATGATCTTCATGCCGCGAACAAAATCCATAATATCGGGAACATGCGCCAATACATTATTGCCGAGCAACAGGTCAGCTTTAACATCCCAGTCATTGGCAAAACGATCAGCCAGTTCAGTCCCAAAAAACTCAATCACGGTCTTTATACCCTTACCCATCGCCACTTCAGCGGTATTGGCTGTTGGCTCAATACCCATTACAGGGATACTTTTTTCTTTAAAATACTGCAACAGGTATCCATCATTGGATGCAACTTCAATTACCAGGGAATTCTCGTTGTATCCAAAACGCGCTGTCATCATTTCTGTGTATTGCTTTGCATGTGCCAGCCAGCTTTTGCTGTACGATGAAAAATACACATAGTTGCTGTCGAAGATAGCATCAGATTTTTTATATTCATCAACCTGTACCAAAAAACATTGTGCGCAGGTATATACTTTTAAAGGATAAAAGGTTTCGGGTTCATTCAGTTCTTCCTTGCTTAAAAAAGAATTGGATGCGGGTGAATTCACCAGGTCAATAAATGTATGCTCCAATTCTGTTTTACAAAACCTGCAGTTCATATTATATTCCTTTAAATGTTGAATCAACTAATGGGTGGCTGTTATCTCTTTCAGATATTTCAGAAACTGCCATCGGCCACACAATACCAATTGCTTTATCATCGTACCTTAAGCCCGCCTCGGCAACTGGGGTATAAAATTGCGTATGGTGATAGATCAATTCTGCATCATCTGTCAATGTTTGAAAACCATGCGCAAAACCTGCAGGTATGTAAAGCATTTTTTTATTTTGGGCCGACAACTCGGTACCAAACCACTGTAAAAATGTTGAGGAATCTTTTCGCAGATCAATGATCACATCGAAAACCGAGCCTGCAATACAACGAAGCATTTTTATCTCAGTAAATGGATCCAATTGAAAATGCATTCCTCTTACAGTTCCTTTTTTTGTCGAAAAAGAATGATTGAGTTGTACCCACTCCTGGGAATGGCCGATCTCATCAAATTCTTTTTTACAATAGGTCCTGGCAAACCATCCCCTGTGATCTCCCCGGGGCATCATTGTTATTTCGTAACTACCTTTTAATATGGTTTCTTTAAAAATCAATACTGCATGTATTCGTTGATCTGTTGAAATGTAAACTCATTTACCTGGTCATGTTTGCAATACCAGTCCATGCTGTACTCAATGGCTGAAGATGCATTCAATTTAGGCTTCCAGTTGAGTATCTGTTTTGCTTTGCTGATATCTAATTTTAAAAGCGATGCTTCATGTGGCTGGTTACTGTCGCTGGTATCTTTCCACTCACCACTACCCCAGGCACGAATGGCCATTTCCACCAATTCTTTAACGGTAAGATGATCGGCAGGCTCGGGACCAAAATTGTATGCCCCGGAATATTTTACCGGGTCATTTTGCAATAACCCTCCCAACAGCAAATAACCTCCTAATGGTTCCAATACATGCTGCCAGGGACGCACAGCATTTGGATTTCTGACCTCAATTACTTTGCCTTGCCTTAGCGCTTTTACGATGTCCGGTATTATCCTGTCAGTACTAAAATCACCACCACCAATAACATTGCCGGCACGTACAGACGCAATTCCTTTTTTGTGCTGATAGATCTTATTGGTATTGAAAAAAGAGCTTTTGAAAGAATTTACCACAATTTCAGTACAGGCTTTACTGGCACTGTAGGGATCATATCCTCCAAGCATATCATTTTCATTATACAGCATATGCTGCTCTTTATTTTCGTAAACTTTGTCGGTGGTTATAATGATCACTGAACATTTGTGATCAATTTTTGTCACTGTTTCCAGTAGGTTGGCTGTACCCACAACGTTCACTTCAAAAGTTTCGGCCGGTATTTGATAACTGCGGCGCACCAGGGGTTGTGCAGCAAGGTGAAAAATATAATCGGGTTGAAAAGAAATTATTTCCTCCTGCAGTTTCTTTTTATTTCGAATATCAGCAATAACACTTTCACCCTTTTGTAAAGGTGTTATTATATTAAAAAGGCATTCTTCAAATTCAGGTTCCAGGGCATAACCTTTTACTACAGCACCCAATTGGTGAAGCCAGGCAATAAGCCACGAACCCTTAAAGCCGGTATGCCCGGTAACAAAAACTTTTTTATTCCTGTAAAAAGCTTGTAATGTTGGCAGATTTACCAATTTTTCCATTTTGCCTGGCCGCTTAACCAGAGATTTTCCAAATCGATCTTGTCACGCAATGCATCCATGCATTTCCAAAAGCCATTGTGTTGATAGGCCTGTAATTGATTATCAGCAGTTAATTTTTCCATAGGTTCATCTTCCCACATCATATTACTCATATCTCCTTCAAGATATTTGAATACTTCTGCTTTTAAAACAAAAAAGCCACCGTTTATCCATTTACTTTCGTCTTTTACCTTTTCTCTAAAGGATACAACATCCCCTTCCTTACTCAAATCCATCCCTCCAAAGCGGGCATCAAGAATAATGGCAGTTACAGTTGCTATTTTCCCATGTTGATGATGATAGGCTAATAGTTCATGCAAGTTCACATCACAAACCCCATCGCCGTAAGTGAGCATGAAATCTTCGTTGCCGATATATTTTTGTACCTGCTGTAACCTGCCGGCAGTTTTTGTATTTAAACCCGTTTCAACAAGGGTAACCTTAAAATTCTCTGAGCGGGTACCCAGTATCTCCATATTGTTATTTTCCAGGTCTATCTTAATATCAGAGTTATGTAAAAAATAATTCATAAAGTATTCTTTTATCACATATCCCTTGTAACCCAGGCAAATGATAAAATCATTAAAGCCATAATGGCTGTACATCTTCATAATATGCCAAAGGATAGGCTTGCCCCCAATTTCAACCATGGGCTTGGGCCGCGTATCAGTTTCTTCTGAAATACGGGTGCCTAATCCGCCTGCAAATAGAACAACCTTCATTACTTACTTATTTTATTTTGCGCAAAAATAAAGCTTTTGCCTCTTTCATACGGTTATCCAGCTTAAATTTGAGGAAATGGTCATAATAGCTTTCCAGGTCAAAAAAACTGGTCTTGTTCTGCTTTATAACATTTTTCATATGTAAGAACCCATAAGCGTTAGCTTCATTAAAAGCGGTGATAAAAGATGCAGGCAAGGGTTTGTTGCTAACCCACGCTGCAAACACAAAGGGCAACCCGGTCATTTCTTTCCATGCCAGCCCCAGGTCGTAAATATAAACTGAATGCTGCCGCTGTTTTAAAGCCCTGTCGCCGATTACCAACCCCGCGGTAGTCCCTTTGATTTCTTTTTCAAAATCATGGGTTGCGGAAATTAAACGGGGAGATACCTTCCAATGTTGCTGTAAAAGCACATTCAATAATGCAACAGAAGTTCTGCTCTGGTAATCGAGGAGAATTGTTTCGATCTTTGCTAATGGAACATCGCTGAATAAGCATACACTGGCCACTTCTCCATCACAGGCAATACAATAGTCTGATATAATATGATGTTCTTTTAGATCGGGTATGATAACCACAGGAACCAGACCAATATCGATCTGGTTGTTTATTAAAAGTGAAGCAATATTTGAAGGATGATCGATATGCAGTTCAACCTCATCACTCATTTTTCCCTGTTCAAATCCATATATCAGCGGTTTGGTATTTAAATAACTAACCGCGCCTACCCTTATCTTCTGTGCCAATTAACGTATTTTTGCGGCAAATTTACTGCAACATCATGGATTTAAATCAACTTACTGCTATATCCCCCATCGACGGCCGTTACCGCAAACAAGTACAGCAATTAGGAGAATACTTCAGTGAGTTTGCATTGATCAGGTACAGGGTGATCGTAGAGATGGAATATTTCCTGTTCTTAGCGGAAAAGAAATTCTTTAAGGTGGATGCTAAATCAAAACAGACACTACAAAAGCTTGCTGCGGAATTCTCACTTGACGATGCGCAACAGATCAAGAAAATCGAAGAAACAACTAATCACGATGTAAAAGCCGTTGAGTATTTTATTAAAACAGCTTTGGATAATTGTAATGCCAGCCATTTAAAAGAATGGGTACATTTTGGATTAACCTCGCAGGACATCAACAATACGGCCATTCCCCTACTCTGGAAAAACAGTATTGAACTGGAATACCTTCCGGCAGTAATAAACCTGCAGCACGCCATTGGCAAACTGGCTGTTGACTGGAAAGAAATTCCTATGCTGGCACGTACGCATGGCCAGCCTGCAAGTCCTACCAGGCTTGGTAAGGAAATGATGGTATTTGTGGAGCGGCTTGAGAACCAGATTCAACTCTTCAGCTATATTCCTTTTACAGCCAAGTTTGGCGGGGCCACGGGTAATTTTAATGCTCACCATGTG
Source organism: Ferruginibacter sp. (assembly GCA_046596255.1). Classification (GTDB taxonomy): domain Bacteria; phylum Bacteroidota; class Bacteroidia; order Chitinophagales; family Chitinophagaceae; genus Ferruginibacter. The sequence goes on from JBKJMZ010000187.1 coordinate 14,292, forward strand.
GCATATCCAAAATACAACTGGGTGAAGTTTGCCAATGATTTTACAGAAGATAAACTGGGTTTACAGCGTCAGCAATACACTACACAGATTGAACATTTTGATACCCTTGCTGCGCATTTTGATGCCATCAAACGCATCAATACCATCATCATAGATTTTTGCCGCGATATGTGGGCATACATCAGCATGGATTATTTTAAACAACAAACCAAAAAAGGCGAGATCGGCAGCAGTGCCATGCCCCATAAAGTAAACCCCATAGATTTTGAAAATGCCGAAGGCAACCTGGGTATTGCAAATGCTTTGCTGGAGCATTTTTCAGCAAAATTGCCTATCTCACGTCTGCAAAGAGATCTTACCGATTCAACTGTTTTAAGAAATATTGGTGTGCCTATTGCTCATACTATCCTGGCTATACAGTCAACCGAAAAAGGGATCAATAAATTATTATTGAATGAGGCAAAGCTTAAAGCCGACCTTGATAATAACTGGGCTGTGGTTGCCGAGGCAATTCAAACCATTCTACGGCGGGAGAATTATCCTGCACCTTATGAGGCATTAAAAGACTTGACAAGGGGTAAAAAGGCCATTGACAAAAAAGTGATACATCAATTCATTAGCAGCTTAAAAGTATCTCCAAAAATAAAAAAAGAACTGAAAAATATTAGCCCATTTAACTATTTTGGAATTTGATAGGCATTTTTAGTTATCGTTCATTCTACTGGTACCGCTTATGAAGAAAATTCTAATCTTCACTACCCTAATAGCAAATATTTGTTATGGACAGGTAAATCTGAATCAAGGATTAATTGCTTTTTATCCTTTCAGCGGCAATGCAAATGATGTTACTGCTAACAACATCAATGGAGTAATTAGCAATGCCACATTAACTACCGATCGGTTTGGAAATGCTAATTCAGCTTATTATTTCAATGGCTCCAACGCTTATATTCAATTACCTTATTCTGCGTTATATAATTTTGCTCCCCAGGATTCATTTTCCATATCAGTAAGGGTATTACCCGATCAAGGAAACTCGTGGCCTGCGCAGGCACTGGTAGTAAAGTCTCCCTTTCATGCCGACTTTAATCAATCAAACTGGAATTATGGTACGTATGCACTCAATTATAAGGCAATGGGTGGTTATGCTATCAATAGCGTGGTAGTTGGTACTACTGTGTTCACAGGAACTCCCTGTTGGTATAATATAGTGGTTACTTATAAGAATGGTATATGGAGGATGTATGTGAATGGTGTATTAGAGGCTTCTGACCTATCCCAAACCAAATTTATTCTCCAGGATGGCCCTGCATCAAAGATCAATTTTGGAAAAAAAGGCGATGCAAATGGAGATTATTTTAAAGGGAAAATGGATGATGTAAGAATTTACAATCGGGTATTGAATGCCACTGAAGCACAAGCATTAACCGATTGTGTCAATACCACGAGTTGTAATAATTGGTTAAACACGCCAACCCAAGGTTCTTATGTTACAACCGGGGATCTGGATATTACTGGTAACCAGCTTACCGTTGAAGCAGTCTTTAACAGAACAGCGCCGCTAAATGGTGGAATATATTACGGCCACCTTGTCTCAAAACATTTTAATGCCAGTGATGTAAATTATGCTTTGTTACCGAATGGATGTGAGATCACTACTACCACCGGTTATAAATCTACCTTCCAAAGTTGTCCACCTATTTTAAACAAGGCCTACCATATCGCCATGGTGTATGATGGCACCAATTTAAAGTATTATCGTAATGGCTTCCTATTGAGCCAGGTCGCCTGTACAGGGAATATGATCACAAACAATTTGCAAACAACCATTGCCCAGGTAGCAGGCGGAGGCTACCCGACAGACAACCAATTCCTGGGATATACTAATGAAGTACGAATATGGAATGTGGCCCGAACCCAGGCACAGATACAAACCTACATGAATTCATCTATACCTAACCCTACAACACAAGCAGGTTTACTTGGATATTATACCTTTGATAACCTGTTAAATAAACAGGGAAATACCGCTTTTAATGCTACTTTAAATGGAGCATCAGCAATAAATACAACAAACCCCAATTGTACGTATGTTGCCGATAGCTGCTTTGTATCATGTAATAACTGGCTCAGGACACAGGCTGTTGGTCAAAGCGTTACCGTTGGCGATCTTGACATAAGCGGTAACCAGATAACCGTAGAAGCAAATTTCAATTGCAGCTCCTTCCCCATTACCAGGCCTGATAAACAGCAGGACATTGTTTCTAAACATGCAAATACAACTGATATTAATTATGTGTTGAGGATGGACCTGGCCGGTATTACAACAAATAATGGCCAGTTTTTAACACCTCCCCCGTGCGATAACCTGGTTACAAATAAAACTTACCATGTGGCATTGGTATATGACGGAACCACACTCAAATTGTTCAGGAATGGAGTTGTGATAAGCCAGATAGCCGCCACGGGAAACCTGATATTAAATAATTGGTTGACCACTATAGGAGATTATGCTGTTAATAACCCCGTAGGCACTAATTTTTTGGGATATATTAATGAGGTTCGAATATGGAATGTAGCCAGGACACAGGCGCAGCTTCAAACTTATATGAATACGTCTTTACCAAACCCAACAACACAAACAGGACTTATAGGCTATTATACTTTTGATAATTTATTGAACAAACAGGGAAACCCGGCATGGAATGGAACTTTAAATGCTGGTGCAACTATAAATAATACGAATCCTAATTGCAGTTTTACCCCGGAACAGGGCATAAATGTTAATGCAGGTACCGATACTTCATTCTGTTCCAATGGTATTGTCTCTCATATATTACAGGGAAGTGGTAATGGTACATATTCCTGGTCTCCTGCAATTTACCTGAATAACCCTAATATTCAGAACCCTACTGCAACGATCAGCACTACCACTACTTTTTACCTGACAGTTACAGGTAGCCCCAGTATATGTTCAGGAACAGATTCAGTAACTATTTATGTTAACCCGCTTCCGGTTGTTAATACAATAGCTGATACAACCATCTGTAAACTGTCGCCTTTGGTTCTTACTACCGCTTCCAATGCAGTAAGCTATCAGTGGACCCCGGCCATGTATGTGAGCAATCCAAATATCTCCAATCCCAATTTTGTCGGAACAAATTCACAAAGATTGTATGTTACTGGTTCAACCGGTTCAGGATGTTCTGCTATTGATAGCGTTGATGTGTTTGTAAACCCATTACCTGTTGTACAAACAATAAATGATACAACATTATGTATGGCTCAAAGTATTATCTTAACTACAACAGGTGCACAAACTTATTCATGGAGCCCGGCAGCAGGATTAAGTAACCCGTCTATTGCCAGTCCGTTTTTTACTGGCAGTACACAACAAACATATACTGTTACAGGTACCGATGCCATTGGTTGTAAAAACTCAGATGCAGTATCGATCTTTTTTAGTTCGCCTGACTCACTCAAAACGCCGCCATCATTTACAATTTGCGGCCAGGAAACAGTACAATTGGATGGAAATAATGGAAGAAATGTGAGTTACTTATGGAGCCCGGCTACATATCTTTCCAATGCAACAATTATTAATCCACTTGCCAATCCACCGCAAACAACCTTATACTCTTTGCTTGTGAGTGACAACACGTGCGGCTTTGACAGTACGTTTATAGTTTTAATAACCATTTTACCTGCACCCCAAATCAATGCCGGTAAATCAAATGATATTGATTGTGCTTTTCGTTCGGCCACGCTTTCTGCATCCGGGGGAGATCAATATACCTGGTCGCCATCAACAGGCTTAAGCAGCACTGTAATTCCTAACCCTGTTGCCAGGCCCGCTGTCACTCAAAAATATATAGTGCGGGTTACTAACTCCGCGGGTTGCAGTAATACAGATAGTGTTAACGTTGTAGTAAATAATATAGCCAGCCTGGCCCGCTATATGCCCAATGCATTTACACCTGATGGCAACGGCCTGAATGATTGTTATGCTTTAAAGAACTGGATGTATATAAAGCAACTGCAATTCTTTATTTTTAACCGGTATGGAGAACAGGTTTTTGCAACCAATAACCCCAATACCTGCTGGGATGGAATGTATAAAGGAAAACAAGCACTCGCAGGCACTTATGTGTATGTAATAAAAGCCCAAACTGATTGCGGAGTTGAAGAACAAAAAGGAAGCTTTTTGTTGATCAGGTAAGTAAATTAACAAAACCATTTTTTTTTAAAACTTCATAATTGCGGGAGATGCTTAATTTTATGCGATTAATTCACCGGTTTATATATGAAAAGAATTTTATTCGCTTTTTTATTACTCCCAACTATAGTTTCAGCGCAGGTTAACCTCGATAAGGGTTTACAGGCCTACTACCCTTTTGACGGCACCGGTAATGATAAAAGCGGCAATAATAATAATCCGATATTTAATAACGCAACAATTACTACCGACCGTTTTGGTAAACCAAACAGCGCCTACCATTTTAACGGTGTTTACCAGTATATACGCATACCCAATAAACCTTCTTTAAATTTTGGTGACAAGATCTCTCTTTCGGTATGGGTAAGGCCAACAGGTTTTTATTATGATATCTGCCATGCCAGCCAACTCATCAGCAAAGGTGGCGGCAACTATAATCCCGGTAATTATGCCTTACGCTTTGATGATGCACTCTACTCTTCGGGCACCGGTTGTAATGGATCGATCTGCGATACCCTGCACCAAAATTTCAGGGGAACCGGTACGGTGCTTACTCCTTACCCGGGTGAGTTCATTAAAAAAGGCGAATGGTATAATGCACTATACACCAATGATGGCAGAACTGCTAAGCTCTATGTGAATTGTGAATTGAAGTATAGCGTGGTTTTCCCGGAAACATTTACCAATAATGAAGACCTTTTCTTTGGCAAATCGGATGACCAGTTCTTCCCGTTTTGGCTTAATGGCGACCTGGATGATATCCGGATCTATAACCGTGCATTGAATGATGAAGAAATATTTTTATTGTGCAATGAAAAAGTAGAACTAAAAAAGCCGGAACCCCCGCCCTCAATTAAACCTGTTGAACTTGAAAAGAGGGATAAGGAACTCGTAAAAGAATTTATCGTTGATAATGATTCTATTTCCATTACCCTTTATGATAATGGTGTGGTTGATGGCGACAGTATCACACTTATTTATAATGATTCTATTTTAACAACACATAAACTGCTTACAGATAAACCTCTCACTTTTTTTATTAAGATAGCTCCGGGCAACAGTCGTAACGAACTGGTGATGTATGCTGAAAACTTAGGTAGCATTCCACCAAACACAGCATTAATGGTTATTTACGATGGTAAAAAAAGATATGAGCTTAATATTAAGAGTACCGAAAAAACAAATGGTGCGGTTTCGTTTAAATTGAGGGAATAATGATTTAAATACTCAATTTTTCTATATCATCAAGATCTTTATAACGGCCTGAGGCTGTTTTGGCTTTTATGAGATCAGCAAGGCTGATAAATTTTACTTTCAATCCTTCCATTTCTCTTCGTTCAACCTGTTTTATAGCATCAGTAAATTCAAGTCCTTTCAGTTTTGTAATAATATCAATTTGCAATGGGATTCGCCCTATTGAAAAAACATCGAATTTTTCGCTCATAAAATTTTCCAGGGTCATATCAAATAAAGGCATGCCAAATATGGCAAAAGCTTTCTCTATTTTATAATGATTTTCAGGGGTCTTATTAACCCAAATATCCAGGTCGTTTGTAGTTCTGTAGTAACCGTGTAAAATAACAGCATAGCCTCCTACCATAATATATTCAGTACCTGAGATATTCAGTGCTGCTATAAAATCCTTAAAATCTGATTCAAAAATATCAGGCATTATTAAATTTTCGTGCGGAAAAAACAGTCCTGTCAATTTTTAATGAATTAGTATCATTAATTCCATAAATAGTACAGGTAAGATGAAAAGCCATTTTTAAACGATCTGTTAATGAAACATTTTTATCAAACACTTTACTCCTTTCTGCTTCTTCAAATGTCTGCATCTTGAATGCTGTTTTATCCAGTTTGAAATCTTTCATACCCAAATTTAACAATAAAAATTGCTTGCAAAAAAAAGGGGAGTCCTATTAGCACATTTGCACATTAGCACATTTGCACATTGGCCCATTACTTATGTATCTCACTCGTAAAGTGAAATTCTATTTCCGGGTTGTTCTGTATCTCGGTATTTAAGAACCACTCACTGTTGGCCAGGTAAACCAGGTGGTTATCTTTATCCTCCGCAATATTTGCCTGCTTGTATTTAATGAAGTCCTCCAGTTTTTTAGGATCCTTGCTGGTTAACCAGCAGGCCTTAAAAAAGGGCAGGTTATTCATTTGAACCGATGCGCCATATTCCTGTAAAAGCCGGTATTGAATTACTTCAAATTGCAGTTCGCCCACACAGCCGATGATTTTCTTATTTCCGCCAAACTGGGTGAACAACTGAGCCACCCCCTCATCAGTCAATTGCAACAACCCTTTCTCCAACTGCTTGGTTTTCATCGGATCCTTATTAACTACCTCTTTAAATATTTCAGGCGAAAAACTGGGTATGCCGGTAAAGAAAAAATTCTCTCCCTCGGTCATCGTATCCCCAATTTTAAAGTTGCCGGTATCAAACAGGCCCACCACATCGCCGGGGTAAGCATCCTCGATCACCTCTTTTTGCCGGGCCAAAAAACTATAGGGATTATTGAACCGGAGATCCTTATCCATACGCACATGATGGTAATACGCATTGCGCTCAAACC
>JBKJMZ010000063.1:0-11663 GCA_046596255.1 Ferruginibacter sp.
AGGATAGTTCACCTGCCCAAAAAAAATAAAGATAAAAAAGTGACCCTTTGGGGAATATCAGCAACCATTGGCAATCTGGAACAGGCAAAGGAAGTTCTATTATCTCCCATTAATGAAGAAGGCATAATTATTAAAGCTAAGGTGGATAAAAAGATAGCTGTTCATTCTATCTATCCCGACGAGATTGAAAAATATCCCTGGGCCGGGCATCTTGGTTTAAAACTGATTGATAAAGTATTGCCCATTATTGAAGGCAGCCGCACTACGCTTATTTTCATCAATACCCGTGGCATGAGTGAGAGATGGTACCAATCCTTATTAGCAGTAGAGCCTGAACTTGCGGGCGTGATCGCTTTACATCATGGGAGTATTGAGCAGGCCTTGCGGCTATGGGTAGAGGATGCCTTGCATGATGGGAAATTAAAAGCAGTGATCTGTACTGCAAGCCTTGACCTTGGTGTTGACTTCAGGCCGGTGGAAACTGTAATACAGGTTGGTAGTCCTAAAGGTGTTGCCCGTTTTTTACAAAGAGCCGGCCGCAGTGGCCACCAGCCCGGCTCTGTAAGCCATATTTATTTTTTACCAGCGCATTCGCTGGAACTGATGGAAGCAGCAGCCCTGAAACAGGCCATGCAGGAAAACATCATTGAAAGTAAAGTGCCGAGGCTGCTTTGTTTTGATGTGCTGATACAATACCTATCTACCCTCGCCATAAGTGATGGGTTTTTGCCTCATATTATTTTTGAAGAAATAATTACAACTTATTGTTATAAAGAAATAACAATTGATGAATGGGCAGCAATCCTGCATTTTATAACCCAAGGCGGTAATGCCTTACAGGCTTACGATGATTATAAAAAAGTAGAAATAATTGATGAGCTGTATAAAATAAATAACCGACGTATTGCCATGCGGCACCGGATGCATATTGGCACCATTGTAAGTGATGCCATGATGAAAGTGAAATTTTTAAGTGGTGGCTACATTGGTGTTATTGAAGAATGGTTTATTGCCAGGTTAACACCGGGTGATGTGTTCACTTTATCGGGCCGCAATCTTGAATACGTTGCAATTAAGGATATGACGGCGATGGTAAGAAAATCCAGTTCAAAAAAATCCATTATACCAAGCTGGCAGGGAGGCCGCATGCCCTTATCTGCAAACCTGGGCATGATGCTGAGAAAAAAATTAGATGAGGCATCGGAAGAAGGAAATAACAATAAAGCTGAAGAAATACTAGTATTGGCGCCCTTACTCGAACTGCAAAAACAATTATCACACCTGCCTAAACAAAACCAATTATTGATAGAACATATTGAGACAAGGGATGGCTTTCATCTTTTTGTTTATCCCTTTGAAGGAAGGCTGGTACATGAGGCCATGGCTACAATACTTGCCTGGCGCATCAGCAAAATAACCCCTATTACTTTTTCTTTTGCCATGAACGATTATGGATTTGAATTACTGAGTGACCAGCCCATCCCTGTTGATGATACCAATGTGTACGAATTATTTTCTCCTGAAAATCTATTTGCAGATATCCAACGCAGTGTAAATTCAACCGAGATGGCCCGGCGAAAGTTTAGAGATATCAGTGTTATCGGCGGACTTATCTTCCAGGGATATCCCGGTGAAAAAGTAAAAGCAAGGCATTTACAGAATTCAGCTTCCCTCCTTTTTAATGTATTCAGTGAATATGATCCCGGCAATTTATTGATCAGGCAAGCCTATGCCGAAGTGATGGAACAGCAGATGGAAGAAGAAAGATTAAGAAGTATGCTTGAGCGGATACAGGCTGGCGAGATCATCATAACTTTTCCGCAAAGGCTTACACCATTTTGCTTCCCCATCAAGGCCGATAGCATGAGAGAAACATTGTCTTCAGAAAAATTAGAAGACAGGATAAAGAAGATGCAGGAGCAATTGGAGAGAGATACAAAATAATTTCACCCAGAGGCCGCTGAGGTATAGTTTGTGGTTAGTGGTTGGTAGTTGGTGATTTGTGGATGGTGCATGTGGACTGAAAACTACAAACAACAAACTACAAACTAAAAACTATAAACTTTCCTTCTTATATCTTTACCCATATGACGGATCTTATACAACATACAATATTCAATAATAGTTTTCTTCTCTCCTCCGCCCGCTGTATTTTTTGGGAAGAAGAAAAAGCATTGATCCTGTCCGACCTTCATTTTGGAAAGACGGGTCATTTCCGCAAGAACGGTATAGCTGTTCCCCAAACAGTTTTTAAAGAAGACATGCAAAGGCTTACGGCACAGGTTCAATTCTTTAAGCCCGAATATCTCATCATTGTAGGGGATCTGTTTCACAGCCATGCCAATAAAGAAATGGATTTGTTCCTGAGGTGGAGAAATGATTTTGAGCACCTGCAGCTGAAACTGGTAGTAGGCAATCATGATATTTTAGGTAAGGATTGGTATGATAAAGCGGGTATTAGTTTTATCCGTGGACAATTGCAGACCGGGCCATTTATTTTTACGCATGATAAGGCTGAATGTGATGACAGGGAGGATTGTTTTGTATTCAGCGGCCATATACACCCGTCAGTTACCCTTCATGGTAATGGAAGGCAATCATTACGGTTTCCCTGTTTTTATTTTACAGATACATATGCTGTTCTTCCTGCATTTGGAAGGTTTACAGGCATGCATAATATCATACCAAAGAAAGCTGATGCGGTGTATGCACTGCTTAATAATAAACTCCTTCAACTCTGATCTTCGGTTCATTTTATCTACACTGCCTGTAATTTTATTAAATGTGTTTGTGGAGGGATCACCACAACAATGAACAGCATTAAAAGCATTAACAATCGTTTAAATTTTTTCTTCATACTGGTCGTTTTAAGTTTTCCACAAATTTTTAGTTTAGGCATACATTTTACTGCAATCTATTTGAAGCAAAAAGTGCCCGGTTAGATCCGGGCATCTTTATTTATACAAGTTTATTTTTTACACCATTTATTTTTTTCTGTCACCAGTTTTTCCATAAACATAAGCCAGCAACCTTTTAGGCAGTATCCTTAAAACACCGGACATGATATTTGCCAAAGTACCCGGAACGATCATAGGTTTACCCTGCAATGTTTTTTTAACAGCTACCTCTCCTACTCTTGCGGGCTTTTGAGCCATCGCATTGCCAAACCAGCCAAGTTGCTTTTTTGTTTCTTCTTTTATAGATGGCTTGGTATATACCGGGCCGGGAGCCAGGCAGCTTACACTAATGTTCTTTTTCTTTAACTGGTACCTTAATGCATAACTAAAACTGGTAACTGCAGCTTTTGTAGCCGAGTACAAATTCTTTGAGGGTATTGGTGCAAAGCCTGCCATGCTCGATACATTAAGGATATAGGCAGGTGCATTTTTTTCCAGCAGCGGTAATAAAGTATAAGTTAAGGCCATAGTGCTTCCTATATTCAGGTTCATCATGTAGCGCAGGCTATCCAGGGGTAATTCCGGGTAATCTTCGTCGCCGCCCAGTCCTGCAACATTGCATAGCATTTTTAAATTGATATTATTATCAACACACCATTTTGCAATTGCAGTTGCAGAGGCTTCTTTACTCAGATCATAAGAAAGCACATGAACCTGTACGGGGTACTTTTTTTCGAGTTTATTTTCCGCCTCGGTAAGTACGTCAATGCTACGGGCAATCAAGACCAGGTTATAGCCACGTTTGGCAAGTGATTCGGCAATTGCATAACCTATGCCTTTGCTGCCACCTGCGATCAATGCATACGGTAAAATATTGTTGCTGTCTGCTGTCACATTATATAGATTTTTTAAAGCATCATGATCAATATCGCCTGCATTAAAAAGATAACCGGAGTTCCAGGATCTATTATTTTCAGCCGCCAGTCCATCAATGCAAAAAATAAAGTAAAGGAGAGAAAATAAAAATGTAATTCTTTTCATAGCAGGTCTTGTTTTTATTCCGGGAATATAGCATTTCATATAATATTCATTTTGTATACAGCAAACTACCTGCCAACATTTATTTGAACTTTGATTAACGAAATACCAGCTTTACACTTATGTTCGAATACAGTACATTTGCCGTCTAACAAATAACCGTATGCGTATTTTATTTACCATTGTTACTTTTTTGATCTTTAGCAATGCAAGTGGCCAGGCTACTATAACACTGGATAATGTAAGCAAACATATTGGCGACAGTATTACCATTTGCGGTAAAGTTGCCGGTATACGTTATTTTGAGAACAGCAAGGACCAACCTACTTTTTTAAATATAGGGGCAAACTATCCCGATCAAAAGATCACTGTTGTTATCAGGGGAGAGACCCGTAAACTGTTTACCCGAAAAATTGAAGACCTCAATAATAAAGAGATCTGTATTACAGGCAGGATCACGTTGTACAAGGAAAGGGCGCAGATCGTTATTGGCAAGCCTGAACAGATCAGATTGCAGTAGCCATATCAAGGTTTTTGGCAGGCAGTAATACAACAATACCACTACCGCCATCCGGGCAATGGTTTAAAGTGACTGAGCCATTTACTGAAGTTGCACGCTCACGGATACTTACCATACCTGAAATTTGTTTTTCAAGCGCAGGATTAAAACCATTGCCGCTATCAAGAATACTCAGTTCTATGTGGTTCCCTACTTCTTTTAAATAGATCATGATATTGCCCGTCTCCGGGAAATTTAAAACATCTGTTAATGCATCCTGGCAAATTCTGAAAATATCGACCTTTACCTCTGTGCTTATTTGTTCCTCATCACAATTGCTGTCAAAATCACAGGATATCCCGTTTAAAATAGAAAATTCTTTGCAAAGCCATTCCATGGTATTTTGCAGGCCAAAATCATCAAGCATTTTGGTACTTATTGAAAAAGAAAGCCGTTGAATGGTTTTGATCAATAATTTACAAACTTCGGACGTATGCCCGATCCTTTCCTTTACTTTTTCAGGCAGATCGTTCACATTCAGGTTTAACCAGCATACATCCATATTAATCACAGAAACCAATTGGGCAAGTTCTTCGTGCAGTTCATATGCAAAATTTTTCCTGTCCTTTTCTATGCGGCTTTTGAAATGAGAGGCCAGGCTTTTGAATTTTTTGTAATTATCTTCTACCTCTTTTTCGATCTGCTTTCGCGCAGTAATATCTTTTGCAACTGCAAAAACAGTTTCTTTATCACTGATATAAACGGAGGTCCACTCCATCCACAAAATATTGCCCTCCTTAGTAATGTACCGGTTACAAAAGTTATGCATCACTTCCCCCGTAAATAATTTATTCCTGTTCATCACAGTGATATCAACATCATCGGGGTGCATAAAATCCGTTACCGGGCGGCTGTACAATTGTTCTTTAGTGTAGCCCAATTTGTCTACTACGGCCCGGTTCACTTTTTTTAAATAGCCATCCTTGCCGGCCAGCCAGACAAGGTCGGGAGTTAATTCAAAAAAATCTGCCAGGTCAATATTGCTCATTTTTTTCGGTACCGGATCTTTCACCAGGTATTCAATTACTAAGTTAAATTTATTATTGCAGGGAAATTACAGGCTGGCTGTTTATAGAAAATTTCTTACAGATCCTGAACAGGTTATATTACAGATCTTTGTAGTAAACGCCATTATCAACAAAAATTGTGTTTTTGGGAATTCATCATTTTTTTGGGGATCCTAATAATTACGGATATAAAATTTGATGCCGTTTGCAGTGATTGTAGTATTACCTGTCTTCATGCTGCCACTATATTGTTCAAAAGAAGAATACCAGGTGAAGCTAAACCTGTCGATGCTTTTTATCTTGCCAACAAATGACTTGTCTTCAAAAGAGCCATAATAGGTAAGTAAAACTGGGCCTACATTTTTCAACTTGCCACGTAAATCTTTACTTTCATAGGAAGCATACCAGGTTATACCATTTCTACCTATAGATTTAAGTGTACCTCGGAATGCAGCATCTTCAAATGGTAAATAATATTCAAGATTTAAAGTGCCGATTGCTTTTATTTTACCTTTCAGCGTCTCATTCTCATAAGATGCATAATAAGTTAACAAAGTTCTTCCGATGTATTTCACTTTACCACGCAATGCCTCGTCGTCATGCTGGGTATAGTATTCCACACGGCCCATATAGGGCTCAAGTTCGCTATTATAATTTTCCTGGTTGCCAATATACCTGTCAAAGCCCCATTTGCTGATCTGCCCCTCTTTAGAAAGGTATAATTGTACATTTTCATCCAGCCCGATCGCAAATACATCCACCTGGCCTTTTCCGGTTATGGTGATCCTGGAAATATGCTGGGCCACTGCAAATTGCAGGATGAATAAAGCAGATATGGCAAGAAATATTTTTTTCATGACCTGGGGTTATTGAAATTTTATGAAATAAAGATACAACAGTATTGATATAAACAAAATACCGGCTGCATGTTTCCGTATTGCTAATTTTACACATCGGCTATGGCTAAAATATTCAATAATATGTATAGATTTTTTTTGCTTGCAACCTTGTTTATATCTTGTAGCCAGCAAGAATATAAGCAGCCCCACCTTTTCATTGAGACCAGCTTAGGGGATATTGAGATCGAGCTGTACCCCGACAAAGCCCCGAAGACCGTGGCTGCTTTTTTGGGTTATGTGGATAGCGGGTATTACGATCGTTCTTCCTTTTACCGTGTTTTAAAGACCGACCAGTATTCTTCTCCCAATAATACCGGTATAATACAGGGTGGCATCTGGCAATCCAGGCCACAACTTAAAGCGGCTATGCCCGGTATTGAGCATGAGACCACAGCCCGGTCAGGCCTTAGTCACCAATCCGGCACTGTATCATTGGCAAGGCTTACACCCGGCACCGCCAATACCGAATTCTTTATCTGCATAGGCGATCAATCCCCACTGGATTTTGGAAGGCGTGGCACAGAAGATGGCGAGGGATTTGCAGCGTTTGGTAAAGTGGTGAAAGGAATGGGTATTGTAAGGAAGATACAGGATCAAAAAAGTACCGGAGATAAATTTAATGCAGGTATCACGATATCAAAAATATCCCGGCTTTAATAAAACGATGTCCTAAAATATTCCGAACTATTATCCTGCCCCGTTGTTATAAGGGAAACAATGCATTTAATCATGATCAAAGGGAGACCCGCCTTTATTTTAACATGCTTCACCATTATATTTTTAAGCAGTTGTTCATTTAGTGCTAAAACTGCAAAAAAATACCTGGAGAAGGCCAGCAATCAAAGCTATGAGATGATTGCAGTTCCTGGCGTGCCTTTTAGGGAAACCGGCTGGGACAGCACAATGAAAGCCAGGGTTTACTGGTCGAAATATTTATATGACAAGGGCATTGCAAAAAATATTATGTACTCGGGATCTTCTGTTTACTCTCCTTATTACGAAGCAGAAATAATGGCGTTATATGCAATAGCAATAGGTATACCCAAGGAGCATGTTTTTACAGAAACTAAAGCCGAGCACAGCACAGAGAATTTATACTATGTGTATTTAAAAGCAAAAAAAATGGGGTTTACAAAAATTGCTTTGGCTACTGATCCTTTCCAGGCAAAGCAATTGAGGCGATTTGCCAGGGTTAAAATAGATAAAGCTGTAGGCCTGATCCCAATTGTGTTTGATACATTAAAGGCAATGCAGCCATACATGACCAATCCTCAAATTGAGTACAGAAATGCTATTAATAAAAATTTTATTTCAATTAAATCACGTGAATCCTTTTGGAAACGATTTAGAGGTACATTGGGTAAAAATATTGACCCGAATGCTTATTGATTTTTACTTCACAAAAAAATCCGCTGTTTGTATCCCTCAAATAAACTGCATTAGCTTAATCTTTCCCAGTGAATTTCTTCGGCTAGATTACCGCTGCTGTATAATACCACGTATGCAACATAGGCAACTAAATTAAGCTTTACCGCCCGGCGGGTTAAAATATCAATCTCGTAATCGCTTATTTTAAAAACCCGGTTTGGGTGTAAAAAAGTGCGGATCTGCACCAGAATATTTTCACCGGTACCGCAGGCTTTGAGGACTTGCTCATTTAACAGGAGAGTTTCTTTTTGAACATTAGTATAACCGTTTTCGGTCAACCATTTTTCAACCAGTTTTTCACCGGTCTCTTTCATAGGAGGTAGATCAGGGTTCATCCGTTTTGCTATTTCAGTGGCCAAATATATGGCTTCCCCTTTACAAACAAGTATTATTACTCACTTAATATCGTAAATTCCACATTTAAATAATTACCGCTTCCATTAGTATTAATGGATTAATCCGGGATAAAACCTATAGGTATAATAATCTCCCACCTGTTCTTAACAAGCGGGTTCAGCAGATCGGTATCCAGCAAACGCGAAAAACGAACACCAAAGCTAACCGGCAATGCATTCCATACTTTGGTATCAAAATAAACCTCGGCACCTGTGCTCCTGTTTAGTATTTCAGTCAGCACATTATTAACCCTTGCTTTGGCATTGGTATAATCAAAAAATGCATTCGCCCTTACCCGCTGAAAAAAGATCATGTTGGCAAAACCCCAATCAGGATATACAATTGGCAAATGATAATTAACGCCAAATTTATACATCCGCCTTGTGCTCAAAGCCTCGTACCCACGGGAATAAGAGAATACTTTGCTGAAATAGTCCGGTGTGGAATCTCTTTTTTGAAAAGAGGCGTTAAGTACCAGGCTGTGGTTTACAAATAGGCCGGGGAAATAAAAAGAGGAATTGCCAACAAATTTATAGTTGTCGTAATTAAATGCATCCCTGTAACTTAATGAAACCGATTGCGCCCAGCGGGGATTGATATGCTGTTGAGCCTGTTGGCTTACATTACTAAAACTCAGGAAAGCATTGAGGTAATTAATGGACTTGTTATCAAAAATATTTTTGCCGGCACCGCGGTGATAGAACTGTTCCAGGTTATATCCTCCGCCAACATTCAAAAACTGGTTTGTTCTTCCGCTCACAAAGCGGAGCGGAATGGATATGCCTGCATGTAAAGCTGCGGCATTATAGCTAACTGACCTGCCAACAGCAGTATCCACTGTCCTGTTAAAACTTCCTTCAACACCCAGCCTTAGAACCGGGAACCAGCCTGCAAAAGCGCTGTTAAATCCTACGGTATGGCTTAGATCGGTTCGATTATAGGTGTAGGAAATAGCATTGCTGAAACTACTCAGTATATTGTCACTAAAAAAACTGTACCCATACTCCGGATCATCTATAACAGGCCGCCAGCTATGAAAATTAAAAAACCGGAATGATTTACGGTATTTAGTTACCGGATTTTTAATACCTGCTACAGCATTTTTCTCGTAATTTTCAGATTCCATATAAGCTTTATTACCACCATCCCTTACAAAATCAGGCGTAGAAATAGCCTTCCATTCTTGCTTATCCAGGTTCAACATTGCCAGCATGTAACCACCGGCAGTAAAAGCAGATACCAACATCTCCTTCTTTTGATTTACTGCGGGATAATACACTCCGTTTACATTATTTGTAACCTGGAATATTTTTTTTGTAACAAGATCCACAGCAAATATCTTATCAGCATTATTGTGCATCGCTGTAAAATAAATGGTATCTCCTTTTACAAAAGGATAGCCGATCACATTGAATGAAGCCGGGGTAAGGTTTTCTGTTTCACCTGTTTCCAGGTCAACCTTTACCAGGCGCATTCTACCGGCAGCATTTCTGATCGCAGAAACAGCCGTATTTGGGTTGATATATTTTGTTTGTGTAAAAAAATAATTAGCCGGGTTAGCTACCTGGCTGATCAATTTACCAGATCCTACATCTATCCTCACCAGTTTATTTTTACCATCGGGATATACTTCAACCGCCAGTATTTCAGTTCCCGCAGCATTGATATCAGGTGAAAAGTATTTTGACCGGTCACCGATCTTTTGTTGTTTCCCGGTATAAATATCAAGCAGTTTTATCACACTATAATCACGGTTTGTCCATCTTGGGTCCGACTCGTATGCTGCATACACAACCTTACCATTCCGGTAAGAATAATAGTCATCGATCACAATATCCCTCACCTTTAGCCTGGTTTCTTTTCCTTTAGAAAGAATATAAAAAGCATTGATCTCTTTATAAGACCTTTTGGTTACCAAAATACTATCATCATTAATATAGTTGGGGTATTGGTAGTCAACCACATTGCTTTTTTCTTCTTTTGTAAGATAAGTAAATGAAGTGGGGGCAACTGTTTGTGCAGGCAATGACCTTAGTTTAAAATACTGGATCGCATCCTGCCTGAATTGCGGGTAAGTTTTCCCGGAATATCTTTCGATGGCCCGGTTAAATGAATAAAATACACCCCTGAACCTTACCGCATCATTGGTTACTTTGTTCCAGAAATCATCTCCGAATTTTTCATACCCGTATGCAGTTAACAGGTATCCCAGTGCATAATGGTCAGGCGTAAGATCTTTATAAGAGCCACTCCTTAACTTCATCCATGAATAATTTTTATTACCCAGCCACAATGATCTGAACTCATTATAAAATGAAGGCATCCGGCCACGCCCCTGTTCGCTCACCAGGGTTTCCTGCCATACGGCATCACCTTCAAAAAAATAATCAGGTATGGTGAGCCCGTTTGCCAGTAATTGTCCCTCCTGCCCCAGGAAAAAGGAAAATACTTTGGTGAAACCCTTATTGAAATTGCTGAACTGTTGCATATGTCGGTTCTCATGAATGGTGAGGTTATCATCCAGTCGTAAACTACCGGTAGAAAAATTATTCTGTGGCGGTATCATATAAAATTCACTGACCACCGGAGCAAGTCTCACATATGCATTGGGAATAGTTGTTTGATTTTGTAGAATGATATTCCATTTTTTTTGGCTACCGCCAATGGTTTTAGCCGTTGAATCGCCCAGTAATTTCATCACATTAGCGATCCTGTTGGCCTGGCTGTCTAATCCAATTGGAAAAATAACCCGGGCCCTTTCGGTATTTATTTGTTGCCATTTCATAGTCGCGGGATTTCCACCAAAGTTCTGAGCCCGGGTTGCAAAAACCTGGAGCGATAATAAAATAGCAAGAGAGATATAACGCATATGGATCTTTGGCTAAAGTTAATAAAACTAATAACAGCAGTGTAAGACTCCAAAAACAATTAATATAATGACCCTGTGTTTGATAAAAGTGTATTGATAAAAGAAAGGCCTTCATAAATAAAGACTCTTCAAAGATTATAATTGGTACAACCTGTTACAGAGAAGATCTACGCTGAAAGCTTTTTTCCTATACATAACAAAAAATTTGTACGGGTTACAGCTCAAAATCAGTTTATACGGTGATTTGAAAAATAATTGGGCTTTAAATGATACAAAACTGAAATACCAGAATAAGTTTAGTATTTTCGATTTAAATTTAATTCTTATGAAACTTTTTGTGGCCGGCTTACCTTACGACCTTGATGATGCCGAATTAATGGAAATTTTTGAAAAATTCGGTACAGTTGTAACGGCCAGGGTTGCTATGGACAGGGATACCGGAAAAAGCAAAGGCTTTGGTTTTGTAGATATGCAAAACGCTGAAGAGGGCCGTGATGCTATTGAAAATCTGAAAGATATTTCGCTCGGCAAAAAACCATTAGTAGTAAAAGAAGCGGAAGAAAAATCAGG